>PLBX01000039.1 GCA_003135495.1 Acidobacteriaceae bacterium
CCCATCGGATCGAAGTTCTCAATCGAGCAGATGATGATGACGTTGTCTTTGGTGTCACGCATCACCTCGAGTTCGTACTCTTTCCATCCGAGGACCGATTCTTCGATCAAGCACTCATGCACGGGCGAGAGGTCAAGGCCGCGGGCGAGGACTTCCATCAGCTCTTCGCGGTTGTAGGCGATGCCGCCNNTCTTCGCGGTTGTAGGCGATGCCACCGCCGGTACCGCCGAGGGTGAACGACGGGCGAATGATTACGGGGAAGCCGATTTTTCCGGCGAACTCCACGCCGTCTTTCAGATTGTTAACGAGAGCCGACTTCGGCACGTCAAGGCCGATGCGCTGCATGGCGTCTTTGAAGAAGAGACGGTCTTCGGCTTTTTTTATGGCGCTGATCTGTGCGCCGATCAGATGGACGTTGTACTTTTCGAGAACACCGCCGTCGGAGAGCTCGATGGCGAGGTTGAGCGCGGTTTGTCCACCGACTGTGGGCAGAACGGCAAATCCGGCGCTGGGCGCCATTTCGCGTTCGACACGAATGATCTCTTCGAGATACTCGCGAGTTAGCGGCTCGATGTAAGTGCGATCGGCCGATTCGGGATCGGTCATGATAGTGGCCGGGTTGGAGTTCGCGAGCACAACTTCAAAGCCCTCGGCCTTGAGAGCCTTGCAGGCTTGCGTGCCGGAGTAATCGAACTCGGCGGACTGGCCGATGACGATCGGGCCGGAGCCTAGGATTAGGATTTTCGAGATGTCAGTTCTGCGCGGCATTATTGTGTTTTCTTGAGGGCTATCGCTTTCGCCATGAGAGAGGTAATGAAGTTAGTAAAACTAAGCTCAGGCAGAGGTTCCCTGTACTCCCCTCGCAACCCGTCGCTACTGTTGGACATTAGGAAACAAGTGGCATCGTAAAGCCGCTCGCGGACCAGTTTGGTAAGAAGAATTTCGTAGCGTCTGGCGTATGAAGCGGCCTTGAACTCTTCGAACACCTTGAAGTGAGGCTCTTGCGCCTTTACGGGGCGGGTAGAGTTCGGCGCTTCTTCAAGCAACATCATATAGCCCAACCAAGGACGCGCGGACGGTTTAAATGCACCTTCTCGATATGCAGCCCACAGGTCCACGGCGCTTCCTAAAGCTTCTTCGGTCCGATTGTTGTAATTATTGCCGAATGACCCGACCTGCGACTTGAATTCGATCGCGGCGATCAGACATCCCTCGACGACAACCAGAAGATCCCATTTCTTCTCCGGCCGAAACCACCCTGGAAGTTCAACGCATCGCTCACAATAAATCAAAGGCTTATTCACACCTGAATCTTCGAGCAAATCTCGGACTAACTCGACGAATCCGTCCATTTGGCTACCACCAGTTACAGCAGCCCTAGCTCCAGCGTCGCGAACCCCAGAAACCGCGCCTTGTTTTTGAGCCTGCGTTTCGCGGCTAGACCAGAACCGTGCAACGGCTTCTCTTAGTTTCAGGTTCAATTCGTTGTTCACGCTTTATCCCTGCTCTATCACGAGTACCGGGTTCGAAAAAAGTGTAGACAACTCTCGTTGCAACCGCGCGGCGGCAAAGTTGAAATAGCTACTGTCAATCTCAAAGTTCACACTGTTTCGACCGCACTTGGAGGCAGCCAGAGCAGTCGTTCCTGTCCCCATAAAAGGGTCTAACACGGTGTCTCCTACGAAACTGAACATTCGAATCAGTCTTGTCACCAACTCCAGCGGATAGGGGGCTGGGTGGTCTTTTGTTGAGGCCCCGGTTAGTCCGGACCATATCTGTTGGAACCACTTTCGGTGCTCATCAGCGGAAATGACGCTCAAGACTCGAACAGCACCGGTAGGAGCACGATAGCCACCTGGCTTTCGCTGCATCAGGATGAATTCGATATCATTTTTTACCACCGCATTAGGCTCGTACGGTTTCCCCAGGAAGCCGCCACCTCCATTCTCGACTTCATAGGCGGCATTCGCGATTTTGTGCCAAATTATTGGAGCAAGATTGTCGAAGCCGATTTTGCGGCAATGGTCTTGAATGCTAGCGTGTAGAGGCACAACCGTGTGTCGACCGTCATTCTTTCGGCGTGACAGGCAAACGTCCCCTACAACGCAAACTATTCTTCCGCCGGGCACTAACAGGTCGAAGCACTTTTGCCAAACACGGTCGAGTTCGCTGATAAATTCATCATAATCGGCGATGTGTCCCATCTGCCCCGGCGCATCCCGATATTCTTTCAGCGTCCAATNNCCAATAAGGTGGTGAAGTGATCACAAGGTGAGCTGTGCCCACGACGCTCTTGTTCATTTCGCGAGCGTCGCCCTTCACGAGAACATGCCTTGACGGGAGATGTTCCACCGCTTCTCGGATCAGTTTGAGCAATACCGGATCCTTAGCTACTTTTGGAATAGCGGTTTGAAGATCTCCTAAACCTCGCAATTCCTCCGGCAAAAAATCGGAGAGATCAACATGTTTGTCGATCTTCGGCATTGCCGACGTCGTCACCTCTTGCACTCCTCCATCATCTTCACNNTGCGGCCCCGGCGCCGCCTCCGGATGATATTGCACGGTGAACAGAGGCAAATTGCGATGCCGCATGCCTTCGAGCGTATTGTCGTTCAAGTCCATATGGGTCAACTCGACTTCGCTTTGCGGCAGTGAATCGGGATCGACGGCGAAGTT
>PLBX01000070.1 GCA_003135495.1 Acidobacteriaceae bacterium
GCGCCCTCGCCCGCTGCCCTTGAAGTAGACAACCTAGACGCCCCGCCCCGCGCCCTCCGCCACAAACTAAAAGAAGAGCGCATGTCGATCACCCACAAATTCAACGTCGGAGGCCACGAGGGCTACATCATCGTCGGCCTCTATCCCGACGGCCAACCCGGCGAAATCTTCGTCAAAATGGCCAAAGAAGGTTCGACCGTCTCCGGCCTAATGGACAGCTTCGCCCTAGCCGTCTCCATCTCGCTGCAACACGGCGTCCCCCTAAAACTATTCTGCGAAAAATTCGCCCACACCCGCTTCGAGCCCAGCGGATGGTCCAGCAATCCCGACATCGGCTTCGCAAAGTCGATCATGGACTACATCTTCCGCTGGCTCCAATTGCGCTTCATGACCGGACAGCAACAATTCCTATTCGAAAATTTGCGCCCCAAACCGCAAGCCGCACCCGAAGGAGTAGGCGATCTAAACGATCCAAGTGTAGGGCGGGCGCCCTCGCCCGCCGCCGTTTCCGGCCCCATCCACGCCGCCGACGCCCTAGCCAGCATGATCGACATGGGAGACGCCCCCAGCTGCCACGTCTGCGGCTCCATCATGGTAAGAAACGGTAGTTGCTATAAGTGCATGAGCTGCGGGAGCACTAGCGGGTGCAGCTAACCATCTTCAATAAAAATGACTAGTTGTCATTTTTATTGACAACCTCTATCTTTAATTCTATATTGATTTTGGGTCGCCGAAACGGCGATTCAGTAGGTTCTTTGACAATTCTTCTTGCAGAGGTCGCTTACATGATTGAGTCCCACTTATTAGTTGGGGTGTAAAGCGGTGGATGTTCGCATCCACGGCGACGGGAAGCTTTTTATCCCGTCATTCAGGCGCTGGATGCTGAGGACTCCCTGTACCAGGTCATAGCGTGTTAGTGCTTGGTGTTGTACGTTGCAGGTTAGTACGGCACAAATTGTGTGGGTTTTCCGGTTCGGTCTATTCCTTCTCGGACAGCTGCTTCTGCGGCACCGGCAATTGGCCGGAAGGAGAATGTATGAAGAGAGATAAGGACCTACAGTTTTGCTTAGATGAACTTCAATCTATGCAGAACCGAGATGGACTCGAACCGGGACGGAGAAGTGCATTGGAAAGTGCGAAGCGCAAGTTGAAGCGCCTTCGAAGAACACCGCACCCTGGCAGAAAGGAGGTCTTTGAGGTGGTGCGGGAAGTAGCTGAGGTGATAATTAGGAATTTCAACGACCGTCTGATGCTCTAGTTCCAGGGAAAACTCACATCCAAGAATTCTGGGCTCACAATGAATTATTCGAAGGCAATCCGGGTTGCGCGAGCTCTGGCCGACATATCACAGCGGGAGCTCGCGAAACGGGTCTCGATTGACCCAAGTCTGGTATCAATGCTCGAAAACGGTAAGCGACAACCCAGCCTTGACACGCTGGAGAAAATTGCTGCCGCTCTCGAAATGCCCTTTCACCTCTTTACATTGCTCGCGTCAGAACCCGAAGATGTGAGGGGTGCCGATCCCGCGGTTGTTCAGCGGCTTGCCCTGGGGCTAGGTAGGCTCCTTTTGGGCGGAGGCGATGATGATTCTCGGGGAACCAGGAAAACTCCAAATTCTGAGTCCAAATCGGCTCGCCGACATTCTCCAAATTCCAAGAGAAAAGCTGGTTAGTATTGCTGCGAGGTCCAACCTCTTATACGGCCCGTTCGAATCAGTAAAACCCGCCCGACCTTTCCAAAAGACGCCTCCATCTAGGCCGCGACCTATCGATAACCCGCTCCCGGAACTCAGTTTCGCGCAGAAAAGGATCCATCGAAGACTTCTAAGACCTATTTGCTTCCCGGAGCACATTCTAGGCGCTGTACCGAAGCGGAGTGTTCGAGACAATGCTGAACGTCACTTAGAGTCCACGCTGTTGGTCACTCTCGACATAAGGCAATGCTTTCCGAGCATAACCAATCTGCATGTGTACGCTGTCTGGACAAGGTTGCTTGGCTGCTCCCCGCCCGTTGCGAAACTACTAACTGAACTGACGACGTTCCAACGGCACCTCCCGCAAGGCGCCGCAACAAGCCCGCTGCTCGCAAACTTGTTGATCTGGATGATCGATGAACCGATACGAACAAAGTGCCTCCACCTCGCTGTCACCTACTCGACCTGGATCGACGATCTAGCTTTCTCGGGAGCGAGCGCCCGGGATTTGATCCAGCCCGCAGTCGCAGCACTCGGCGCTCATGGGCTGCGGGTGAAACGCGAAAAGATAAAGATTATGGGGCCTCATGCAATCCGGCTGCTGACCGGCACTCGGCTCGGTTCCCAGCATATACGTGCACCGAAAGAAAAGTTATCTCGTGTTCGCTCCGGCATCCACAAATTGCAGTGCGGGCTAGTGAATGAAAGGGAAGAGGAACGGTTTATCCTCGGACTGGTGGGCCAACTCAGGTACATCAATCAGATTTGCCCGAGCGACGTTTCCTTTTATGCCGGAGAGCTGAAGCAAGCTTGCGCGGGACGATATCTGGATCGCCCGTCCAAGAAATTT
>PLBX01000452.1:0-2784 GCA_003135495.1 Acidobacteriaceae bacterium
TCAGAAATACCGGGGCCGATCAGGGTGACACGGGCGATGAACGCGTTTACTCCAGAATGGCTGGCCGAAAGTCCTGCGGCAAACAAGATGAGGATATTCGCACAAAATCCATCGAAACTTGGCGTATTTCAGCCAGATGATTAATCGTTTGTGGTCGAGATCGGCTGCGCCATAGGACCCCACGGAGGCCCCAATGTACGGTGGGTCTACCATCGCAAAATCGTTTGGTCCAAGGCACTCCAAGACCTGTTCGTAATCCCAATTTGTAATGACGGGATTTGTAGCGTGCATAATTTGGTGGGCTTGACGCAAGCTCCGCGTGTAGCCCTCTGCTCCCGGTCCCCCTCCGGAGGTTCGCGCCCCTACCGCGAGATACCCCCCGCCATTACGAGTAAGGTAGGGCTCAAGTACTCTCGCCTCATCGGAATAGTTTTTACCCGAGAGCCGACGACACTGCTCCTTGTAGAAGAGGTGGTGAGAGGATGATCCGTCTCGTTCTGGCACAACCACTTTATGGCCGACGCGCTTAATTGCGCTAAAGAAATCACCGGTTCGAGTGTCATTCAGCCACCAGTGCGCATAGTCAAGGACCGAAGATGCCTGCCAGAATACATTTCCACGGCCCGCAAAAACTTCTGCGAAGATGTCTCCGGTTGGAGGCGCTGAGGCACAGATCGCCGGAGCTTGCTTCGTCTTGCTTCCCCAGTACGCGAAGCTTGGAGCACGATATGCGTTAACACTGTTCGTCATTAGAAGATTAGGACTAAATGTTCTGTCGCTTACTCGATTTAGATTGGCAGCTCCGAGTGTTTCTCGTTTCCCAGTGAACAAGTTCACTCACTCCGCTCGTTCACTGTTCACACGAGGAGCTATCCAGATCAATCCTCATCTTTTTCCTCATCGTCGTCATCAGGATCGATAGACGATTCTCCGTCCTGTTTATCGTCAAGTTCTATCTGAGGCTTCGTCAAACAGAGTGCAATCCGTGCGACTTCGGGGCATAGCAGTGACCGCCATTGTTCGACGGTCTCTTGCGGCACCAACCTGCCGGTATCGATTTCCTCCAGCGCATCCATCATTTTCATGAGTGCTTTTCGTGTCTTACGCTGAACCTTCGCCAAATCCTTGGCGTGTTGATCTGGTTTTGCCCAGAGGTCATCCGAAAGCTTCCGCTCTTCTTGCCGGTAACACTTAAAGCAGAGTCCATGGGCGGCAACCTCCCTGGTTTCGCCACAATTTATGCACGCTTTTGTTGATCTACTCACGTAGTCTCCCCTTTTGCTAACACTTGACTCCCTATCCCGCCTGTTCGCTGGTCCACAGCACAAGGCTTTATGCGGTCCCGCCGCTTTCGACCCACCGTGATTCCTCCGGGAACGTTGTGCACAGCACTCTATCCTCTGGATGCACTACGCCAGCCTCGACTAATGGCTGAGCACACTTGCTCAAATTCCTCGCACAAATTTCTCTCGGTTACTGGCGTTTCCAGCGGCAAATCCTTTGCAGAGATTGTTCCTTACGTCGTAAAGGTTCCATTCGGAATCTGGCTGCATTTTGAGCAGCCGACAACGGTTCTGCGTCCGTCCAGTCCACTGGATTTTGCTCACCCTGCGCACCTCCGCCGATGTAAAATGGTATTTTACACAACAACCAGCGCAGTGTAAAATGTCATTTTACGCAATCACAAGTGACAGAAATGAATGACGCCACACTCGGAGCGGTGCTGAGACAGGCTCGATTGAGCCAAGAGCTAAGCATCCGGAGAATGGCTCAGAAGGCTGGAATCACTCCAATGTATCTCAGCCTTCTTGAGCGCGATGCTTGCGGTCCGCCTAGCGAGGATGTACTCGTAAAGTTAGGTCGGGCATTTGAGGAGCAGTACGCGAAGAAATTATTTGCTAAAGCAGGTCGGATCAAACCGGACATCGTTACCACGATTCTTCGCGACCCACAGTGGAGCGAATTAATTGAGGCTGGGAAGAATCTTGATGGAAAACAGCTTGAGGCTATTAAGGAGATGATTCTGGACCCGAGCCTCGGATCGGGTTCTTTTCTTCGAGAAGTGTTGTCGCAGGTCCGTGAACGAATGAGTTTGCAGGCAAAAACAAGAAAAACGCTTAAGAAGAGGAAATCTCGGGAACGGATCGCTGCGGTATGAAGCATTGGTGGCGTGTCCCGAGTTCGGCAAGATCGGAGATCGGGCTCACACGATAGTCTAAATTCACTGATCGCGCGCGTTGTAGTTCTTACGCCTCAACCTTGACGCCAGACCCTATACGTAGGGGCGGGGGACTTACTAACAATTTTTGGTAACTTCTGGATCGTTCGGCTCCGCAACTTGATACGAAAGAGGCTGCTTGGCATCTAAATAAATGACCTAAAGATCGTGCAGCCTGTGCGGAAAGGCGACAACCAGTCCTTAGCCGCCGAACTAATACCGGGGTCAGGCGTCAGCGGCGTGCGATTCCCAAAATCGTAAGAGCCGGATTTAAGACGTAAAAGGTTCCGGGGGGGTGCGTTCTTGGTGATTTTATTTGCCAAGGTGCGCCCGTGTCNNCCAAACCAACCGTCCCGGTCTGACTCGGGCGACAATGCCTTCCGGCATACGCAAGAAGAACATTTCGTCGATGCGGCAGCCGCAGCCGCGTTTCTCTCAATCTCAAGGAAGCATGTCCTCAGGCTCTCCAGGCTAGGGCGGCTCCCTGCTCACCCAATAAGTTTCGGACAGCGCCTCACTTGGCGGTACCTGCTCAGCGAGCTACGCGCTTGGGTTCTCAGCAACAC
>PLBX01000452.1:2830-3070 GCA_003135495.1 Acidobacteriaceae bacterium
GTCGGTCTGGTCAGTGATTTCCCCACCGAGGATGAAGCGAATGTCGAGGTTGACCGCCTCGGCTTTCGAGTCAGAATAAACTGCACCAACCCGAAAACCAATCGCGTGAAGTTCGATGAGATTTCAGAGTATTACCTCAAGGTCGAGTTCGATCCTGAGGTAACAGCCAGTCCGAAGTCGGAGAACACGAAGCCCATTCTTGACCACTACGTCCGCGACTTCCTGATTGCCAAGTGGGGC
>PLBX01000125.1 GCA_003135495.1 Acidobacteriaceae bacterium
ACCGTATTCGTCATCAAGCGCACATCCACCCGACGGTTATCAGCGCGGCCCGTCGAGGTCTTATTCGATTCCACCGGCTTGTCTTTGCCCAAGCCAATCACGTAGATCTTATGGGCGGGCACGTTGCATTTTGTCGCCAGGTATTGGATCACGGAATTGGCGCGGCGCTGGCTCAGATCGTAATTGTAATCAGCCGAGCCCACCGAGTCCGTTCCGCCTTCCAGCGCGATGATGTAGCCCTTGGTCGAAGAAATGCTGGCCGCGAGCTGATCGAGCGATTCCTGAGCCTTTGACGTCAAGTTGTCTCGGTTGAAACCGAACTTCACCGAGGTCTCAGCGACCGCGTGATAGTTGTCGAGGTTGGCGACCGTATTGGTCAGCAGGCCCACGCGGCTGTTGGCGGCATCCGCCATCTGCTGGGCGGAAGCTGCGTTCTGACCGGCGGCTTGCGCCTTCTGCTCCACTTCAGCGGTCTTTGTGTTCACGGCCTGAATGCCAGCTTGGGCGCGTGAGTCGACGTCCTTGATATCCTTGGAATTCTTCGCGCTGAGATCGTCGAGTTCGTTGGTTTTGTTGATCAGCGGCGTGGTCTGTTGTTTGACATAATTCTTGCTGGCGCAGCCCACGGTGGCTACCATGCTGGCGGCTAAGCAAACTACTAACGAAGTGCGGTTCATAGAGTGCGGCTCCTTAATCTAATCTCGATGTCGCGCCTGAATATCGCGCGGCCAAACGTGCCAATTTGATGCCTTGGCGGTGTCTGCTTGTTGCTTACAAGTCCCGCCTATAGTTTTGCACGGGACGTGCCAGTGTTCACCACTTCCCACGGCCCGAGTAAGTATATACGTTTTCAACGGTTTGCGAAAGCATCATGAACGATCGGACCACCATACCAGAATCGCAGGAACGCAAAGCCCACACACGAGAGTGGAAATTTTATATGGTTTAGCTCAGTTTTGAGCTATCCCGCTAGTCTCAATGCGGCGGACAGAGCAACGGAATTGCTTCCCGTTTGTTGCGTCGGTACACCCGAAAATCGTTTTCGTCGACGGTAATAACGCTGTGCCGTGGATACATCTCACTCATGCGAATTAAACAAAGATCCGCCAGGTCGGGCTTACGGTCCCGGTAGCGTTCGGCGAGTTCCGCTAGTTGTTCGACGTTTCGATTACAGTCGAAGGCGATCCGCAGCATTTCGTCCTTTAGCAATGAAAACACATAGGAACTTGATTCCAAATGAAACGCGGATTCGGCGAGCACAGCTTCGCAAGTCAGCAGTGGCTCGGTGATTCCTTTGGCAACGTCAACTGCCCACTCATGGTGCCGGTCATTCCGCCTGGCGAAGGCAATGATGAAGCCGGTATCGGCGATACCCTTCATGAGCGCGAGAATCCCTTGCGAGAAGAAACATCAGGAGGGCCGCCACTAATCGCACCCGCGTGACGCAGGAAGCGCTGCGTCCCCCCTTCTGACCTGGCAGTCTCAAGTTGCTGGCGCACTAATCTTCCTACCGGAATCCCGGTTTTGCGCGAAGTTTCCTTTAGCCACGCCAGAAGTTCCTCTGTAAGACGGATTGTCAATGTCTGACTCATGGATGTATATTGTAACACACCTATCACAAATGCTTCGTCGTGGGATGATCGTCCGACGATCATGCACCTCTACCTCTCACTTCCAAATATCCGTTATGGGCAAGGCATCGCGGTCATTGGCCGTCAAAGGCGCCAATCCGAAGTTGTCTTCAATCGTGCGCAGGAGGCTGTAATGGTTGTACGGCTTGGCCAGCGCTTTAGGATCTTGCTGATTCGCTGGTTTCACCATGTCACCGAGCAACAACGCATAGATGCGGTTGTCGGCATTCCCGCCCGACTCGTCGAAAGTGACTACCACGAGCGTTCCCTGCCGCAGCTTTGCGGGGAAGGTGTCGTCGAGAAACTTCTTTACCCACGCGCCCGCGACTTGAGCATTGGTGTCGTGGCCATCGTGATTCATGTTGGGAGTGTAGAAAGAATAGGCGACCAAACCCNNAAGCTGAGGAAGGGCACGTGTTTCCGGGCGTAGTTGCCTCTATTATTGGCAACGTGCTGTGTTGAAAAGTTCCATGGGCAGCTCTCATCGGGCAGTTCCTCCGCGTATTGTTTGAAGTCGAGGCCAGCAGAAATCAGACGATCGGCAATCGTCTGGTGCGCGGCATCATAGGGAAGGTTCACCTGATTGTCCGCAAGAAGCCGCCCGCGCCGGTGGATGCCGAAGTCCGTTCCTGCGACCAAGGCCAGGTAATTCGGGTAGGAGGGATGAAACAGGGCATGGTAGCTGGTGAGGCTCGCTCCCTGCGCTGCCAGGTCGGCCAGATTCTTATCTTTGCTGGCGACTTCGTAGTCTACATTTTCCAGAACGATAATCAGCACGCGATCGAAATGGCGGGCGCTGGCCCGGGCTGCGGCTCGCGCCGCTTCATCCTGCTTCCCTTGCGGAGACTTGGTTAACTGAGGCTGATTCGATTGTTCCGCCGGCAACTGGGTAATGCTTTGCGCGGGAGCGTGGATCGAACCGCCGTTTAAAAGGGCGCTCAAGAGAAAAGCGGTTGTCAGCAGATTTCGAGGAACAAACATCCGGGCCGTGCGAGTGAGACTCATTAGCCTTTTTGTAACACAAAGCGGGTATTTCCCATCCAATAGAATAGTTCCCTCAGCATGGACTTGCAGGCCAAAATTCGCACCATCCCAACGGAGCCCGGCGTGTATCTCTACAAGAACGCCCAGGGCGACGTGATCTATGTAGGAAAGGCAAAGAATCTGCGAAGCCGAGTGGCCAGCTACTTCCACGAAGGGCGCTGGGAAGACGCCAAGACGGGAACCCTGGTGCGCGAAGCGGTTGATGTCGACTACATCGTCGTTGCCAACAACAAAGAGGCGCTGGCCCTTGAAAATAATCTGATNNTAAAACTCACGCTCGGCGAACGCTGGCCGCGCGTCTACGTCACGCGACGTTTGCGCAAAGACGGCAGCGGTTATTACGGTCCGTACTTCCCTGCCAATCTGGCTTACCGCATCGTCGATTTGATTCACCGCCATTTTCTGGTTCCGTCCTGCAAAGTGGATTTGACGCGTTACCATCCGCGTGCGTGTTTGCAGTACTACATCAAGCGCTGCCTTGGGCCTTGTGTGCAGGCACTGACCGCGCCCGAAATTTATGCGGAAGCGGTGCGTGACGTAAAACTGTTTCTCGAAGGGCGGCAGACGGATCTCGTCAAATCGCTGCGCGACCGAATGTCGGAAGCGGCGGTGGCGCAGGAGTTCGAGCGCGCTGCGCGCTATCGGGATCTGATTTCGACCGTTGAGCAGTTGCAGGAGAAGCAGCGCATCGCTTCGGTTGAAGGCGACGATGCCGATGTTTTTGGCTATCACTTCGAAAATCAGATGCTGGCGGTGAATCTGTTTCACATGCGCGGTGGGAAAGTTCTGGATCGGCGAGAATTTTTCTGGGAGGAATTGCCGGAGTTCGGGGCGCAGCAATCTCCTGCTGAGCGAGCGGAAGAAGTTCAGCTACAAAACAATGAAGAGACGGGCGTCCCCGGCCGCCCAGAGCAAAGCTCACCAGCGATGCCGGCAGAGTCCCTAACGGCCGACGATGAGGCGCAAACAGCGGTTCGACCTGACATTTCTACTTTGACGGGCGGGGACGTCCGTCGCTCCATTTCCGGTGATTTGTTTCTTCCTGGGGAGTTTTTCTCGGCTTTGGTCAAACAACTTTATCTCGGACAGCCTTATGTTCCGCGCAATATTTATGTGCCAGTCGACTTCGAAGATCGTTTCGAACTTGAGGATGCTTTGAGCGAGCAACTGGCTGGCGAGGGCGGACGCGCGACGCGAGTTCATATCACTGTCCCGCAGCGCGGGGATAAGCGCGAACTCATCGATCTCGCGGGCACGAATGCCAAGCAGTCTTACGATCAGCGTTTCCGCATTTTGAAACCGAATGCGCGCGCGATTCAAGAGGCGTTTCAGGATGCGCTATCGCTTCCTGAATTGCCGAAGCGCATCGAGTGTTTTGATATCTCCCACATTCAAGGAGCGGAGACAGTCGCTTCAATGGTGGTCTGGGAAGACGGCAAGATGAAGAAATCGGATTACCGCAAGTTCATCATCAAGACCGTGGCCGGGGTGGACGATTTTGCGTCGATGCGAGAAGTGATCACGCGGCGTTATAAGCGGATATGCGAAGAGAAAAAGCCCATGCCCAGCCTGGTGTTGATCGATGGCGGCATCGGACAACTGCATGCTGCGGCACAGGCGCTTGAAGCGCTCCAAATCATTAATCAGCCGCTCGCTTCGATCGCCAAGCGGGAAGAGATTATTTACGTGTATGGACAAGAAGATGAGCCCGTGGTTCTTGACCATCACTCTCCGGTGTTGCACCTGGTGCAGATGATTCGTGATGAGGCGCATCGCTTTGCGGTGACCTTCCATCGCAAGCGGCGGCAGATTCGAGATCGGGCGACGGAGTTGCGAGAAATTCCGGGAGTCGGAGAATCGACCACGCGCCGGCTGCTAGAACATTTCGGAAGTCTGCTAGCGGTGAAGCAGGCGGATGTCGCTGCCCTTTCGTCAGTTGTAACCCGGTCGCAGGCGCAGGCCATTCTGGAACATTTTCGGAAGGCTAGCATCGAGACCACTCTCTAAAGCGGCTCGCGCAAGAGCGTTACACCATTCCTTTGCGCAACTCATCCAGCGGATACTTCGTGCCGCGCCATACGATGCCGTCATTCGATAGGGTGTGGAACATGGAGCGCAACAGTGTGTACATGAAGAGGCTGGTGCTCACGGGATGCAGAAAAAAATAATACGCCGGAATTGCGGAGCGGACGGACATTCCGTAATAAATCAAAAAGAGGGAAGCTATCGCGATCGCATAAGGAAGACGCGCCCAGCCATGAGCGAGCACCACGCCGAGGAAAGGTCCGAGATTCAGGAAGCCTAGTCCAAAGATGGTGATCACGGTTCGGGGCCACTGAAAGGAAAGCACGGCGAAGAAGTTTTTGGTGAGATTGTTGACGATTCCAAAAGCGCCCTTCGCCCAATGCAGGGAGATGAGATCTTCGCCGAAGACATTGCGCTGCGCGAAGCCGGCGTTTTTGATTACTTTGCCAAGCTTCATATCGTCGAGCACTTCCATGCGCAAAGCGAGATAGGTTCCAACTGCGTGGTAGACCGAGCGCCGGACCATGTTGAATGCGCCGACGCCCATGTGGTCGCGGGCTTTGGGATCGGCAACTTTCCAGGGGCGATGTCCGAAAACGAAAAGCGCCTGAAAAAAAGCGGTCATCATTTTCTCGCTTGGACCCTTCATGATCATGCGCGGGAAAACGACGACGTGATCGGCGCGCTCCTCTTCCGCATAGGCGATGGCGCGGCGGAGAGAATCGGGCTTGAAGAGGACATCGGCATCGGTAAACAGCAGCCAGTCGCCGGTCGCGACTTTGCCGGCGCTCCACATGGCGTGAGTTTTGCCTAACCATCCAGCGGGCAATTCAGAGATGTGGATCACCTTCAGCCGTGCGGGGCGGACACTCTTGTCGGCCCCTGCATGCGGCTTCACATCGGCATTTTTCGACGAACCATTTTTCGACGAATCATTTTTTGACAAAGCATTCTCGACGTCTCGCGCTACCTCGTCCATAATCTGGCCGGTGCGATCGGTGGAGCGATCGTTTACCGCAATGATTTCGTAGTTTGAATATTCGAGGGAAAACAACTGCAACAGAGTTTCGCGAATGTCTTCTTCTTCATTTCGCGCGGGAACGATGATGCTAACCCGGGGCTCGCCATGTGGAGTCGCTGGGTTGCGATCCCATTCGGGGCGCGCGATGTCGGCGACACGCGGCATGCCAAGCGCGGAGTCAACGATACGCGAAAACCATGCCAGGGCGAGGATGCCGCCTGCAACCCAGTGAAACATTTGCCAGTGCATATTCTTTGGGAGGACCTCTAGGAAGATGCTCCGGAAGCGGGATGCGATGCGGGCGAATGGCCATGCGGCCGATTGCCGAGGTCGCTGAGTCGAAGCGGTGGAGCAAATCTCATGCCATAGAAGAGTATGGCAGAAGAAAGGGCCATGGCGATGACGGGAAGAATAAAGGCAGCCTGTAGAGAATGGTGATCGGCTACGTATCCCATCATTGTGGGAGACGGGACATCACCGAAAAGATGAAAAAGAAAGATATTCACGGCGATTGCAGTTACGCGAATGTTCGCGCCAACCGCGTTGACCAGCGCTGTGTTCAGTGGAGATGTATTCACCAGGAGGAAAAACGCGGCTAGCGCGATCGCGGGCAGCATGATCGGTCCTTTAACAAAAAGAGCGACGATCATGACGGGAACGCCGAGAGCCATGCTGAGCGCAGAGACGAAGTAGTAGGAGCCGTTCATGCGCGGAAGCAAGCGATCGCCGAGCCAACCGCCGGCCAGCGAAGCCACAATGCCGCAGCCTACAATTATGACGCCGAAGATTTCGTTGGCTTGCTTGAGACTGTATCCGCGAGCGAGCGAAAGGAAGGTCGGCATCCAGACTTGAATTCCGCCAAGCGAAAATGTTCCGGCAGCCATGCCCAGGGTTACGGTCCAGAAGGCGGGATTGCGGGCCAGTCCGAGGATGGTTCCGCGCTCCGGAGTTTCTTTGACGGAATCGAATTGGCCGCGTGGAGGTTCGGGCAGGAAGGCAACCGCAAGCGCGAGAAGGAAGCCGGGAGCTGCGGCGATGTAGAAAGGAAATCTCCAACCGAAGTCGGGGCCGAGTTTGCCGCCGAGCAGATATCCGGCGGCCGTACCAACGGGAATCGCAAGATAGAAAATGCCGAAGATGCGGCCGCGTTTATTTTCTGGAAACAGATCGGCGACAAAGGTGGGAGCGATAGTAACAAAAGTCGCCTCGCCTATACCGACCAGCGTGTGCCGCACCAGCAACTCCCAATAGGTGTGAGTGAAGGCGGTGAGAAGGGTTAATGCGCTCCAGAATATGGCGCCGAGCACGATGATTCGCTTGCGCGAATAGCGGTCGGCTAAGGGGCCGACAAACGGCGCAGCGATCATGTAAAAACCAAGGAAGGCGCTGGTGAGATATCCAACTTGCGTATTGCTTAAATGAAATTCGGACTGCACGAGAGGCTGGACCGCAAACAACACTGAGCGATCGATGTAGTTAAGCAGGTTTAGGCTGGTGAGAAGCGCCAGCGCGGTTCGAGGATAGAGTTTGGTCGAGGGCACTTAGCGTCGGAATATAACACGGCAGCGAAATCCGAAGCTGGATGGCGAGGCCTTGCGCGTAGTTCCGAAGAGTTGCGGGGCAGAGCCCGCCACCACACGTTCTCGAATAGCGATTGACGCTTTCGGAGAGTCACATTAATAATTCACGACTGATGCACAACGTCAGGGTTGCGCGGTGACCGCAAATTTTGCCGGCAAGAGTACAGCGCCAAGCGGCCAGGAATTTCCTTCCCGCGCCGAGGCATTGCTTCCAGCGCTGGTGTTGTTGGCTGGCTTTATCGCGCGGTTGATCCCGGCGAAAGAATATTTTCTCAACCCGGACGAAGCGCTGCACTTCCTTGCGGCCAGCCAGTCTTCATTGAGTCTTGCGTACAAGGCGGCGCTTACCAACGCTCATCCTCCGTTATTAATTGTGGTGCTGTACTTCTGGCGCTCGTTTGGACAATCGGAATTCATGCTGCGCATGCCCTTGGTGCTGGCCGGAACAGCGTGCTGCTGGCTTACTTATCTCTGGCTCCGCGAAATTACAGATCGCTCCGTAGCCTTTACTGGCTTGCTGTTGATGACGTTTGCCCCGACGCTGATCGCGCTGTCGGCTGAAGTGCGCCAGTACGCGCTCCTATTGTTCTTTATACTCGGATGTCTCTTTTTGTCGGAGCGCGCCATGCAGAAGAATTCGTGGCCGCTGATGATGTTGTTTTCATTTTCTCTTTATGGCGCGCTTCTTAGTCACTATTCTTCGTTGCTGTTTGCCCTAAGCATGGGCGTCTACATGCTTGTGCGGCTTCTTCGCAATCATCGGGTGGGCCGTTTATTTGCGGTGTGGGTTGGAGGTCAAATCGGGGCGATCGCCCTGATTATTTATTTTTTATTTACGCACGTCAGGCGCTTGAGAGCGATGGGGATGCCGCATGAGATTTCGGAGACATGGCTGCGGAAGTCTATCTTTCACGCGAAAGAACGCAATGTAGTGGTGTTCGTCGCGGCACAGACCCTGAGAGTCTTCACTTATTTGTTCAGTCATGGAGTGGTGGGTACGTTGGTGCTACTCGCATTTTTGGGTGGCGTGGTTATTCTGCTGCGAGGGAAGATAAGGTTCGATGAGCCGGGGCAAGCCCCGGCTCTACAGAAGAGTAGTGACACTGTCGAGGGTCCAACGGCGCGAGAACATGCGCTGTTATTTGGCTTACCTTTTGTGGTGAATTGCGGGGCGGCCCTGGCCGGAATTTATCCTTACGGCGGCACACGCCATAATTCGTGGCTGGCACCGTTTGCGATTGGTGGCGCTGCGGTTGCTCTTGCGCGAATAAATCTGCGGCGCGCGTGGATAAAATCAGCGGTGATTATTGTCTTGCTGGCGCTTTGCAACTTCTTTCCTGCGCCTCCGCCGCTTATCAAAGCAAAAAATCATTCTCAAATGCTGATGAATAATGCGGTGAGCTACTTGCGACAAGCGGCGCCGCCTGGGTCCGTGGTACTTGCCGACTATCAAAGCGGGCTTTTGCTGGGGTACTACGAATGTGGCCATCCGGTGGTTCAGTTGTTTGCGCCACTGCAGGATTTCGCGAGGGCAGATTGCAACTCTCTTGAAGTAATCAGTGCGCGGCCAGGAGAGTGGAGATTCAACGCGACCGATCTGCCGAGCGAGTTGCCAAGAGTTACGTCCGCCTTTAGCGTTGCCCCAGGGACTCAAGTCTGGCTCTTCGATGCGGGATGGATCAACGACCTGGCGCCGGCACTCAGCCGTTCAAGCGAATGCTCCGCGCCAAGATTCTTTGGCGAGAATATTCTGATATGCCGACTGACGGTGGGGCAGCATGAGGCCGTCGCTCCCATTCCACGATAGTGACTATTTTTTCGGTCGCGGCCATTTTGCGATTACGATCGTAGAAATTCCTCCGCGCGGGCGGAATTCGCCTTTTACTTCAGCCGAAACGGGCTTTGCCCAGCGGACAACATCCTCGAGCACTTGATTGACGACATTTTCCTGAAAGATGCCGAGGTTTCGGAACGTCTGCAAATATTCTTTTAAGGACTTCAACTCAAGGCAAAGGCGGTCAGGCACGTATCGGATCACGATGTTTCCGAAATCCGGCAAACCAGTCTTGGGACAAACGGAAGTGAACTCAGGATCGTCGACCACGATCTCATATCCAGGAAACTGGTTCGGCCAGGTTTCTATTTCAGGAAAATCGTGATCAAGCCCGGCGCTGGCATGCTCTGGAGTGTAGCGGGGCGCTGGGTTAGGCAAACCCGCAGTGGGTTGCGAGTGGCGTTGGGATTGGGGACTGGAAGATTTCGGCATTTTCTTATTGTACCTAGCGGTCGAGGCATGATGGTCAGACGGACAGTCACGGGATGGACGATCGGACGGGCGATCAAATGGACGATCAAAATTGACGCAATTAAATCGGGCGAGGCATCTAATGGGTAAGTCCCGCAGCGCGTTTGCCGCGCTTTCCTGTCGCGCGTGGGTGATACATTGAAGCTTATACTTTTCTCTGCATGCCATTGAATGGAAACAGTTCGGCGCGGCGTTGGGTGATCCCGGCGCTGGCGATCCTAGCGGCGGTAATTGTGCTGGCTGCTTTTATTTCCCGGCGCGACGACGGAGTGCGGGTACGAACGGCTGTTGCTGAAATGAGCGACATCCGCAGCGTCGTATCAACCAACGGAAAAATAGAGCCTGTGGTTAACTTTGAGGCGCACGCTCCGGTGGCGACCAGCGTGCAGCGAGTCCTGGTGCGGGAAGGCGAGCACGTAAAAAAAGGTCAATTGCTGGTGATGTTGGATGACGCCGATGCGCGCGCTCAAGCGGCTCGCGCCCAAGCGCAGTTAACCGGAGCCCAAGCCGACCTGAGCGCTTCGCAGAGGGGCGGCAATCAGGAAGAAGTTCTGAACGTCGAAGCACAAATGGTGAAGGCTCGAACCGACCGGGATTTGGCGAAGCGCAATCTGGACACACTTAAGAAGCTTGAGCAGCAGGGTGCGGCGTCAGCCGGCGAAGTGCTGGAAGCAGAAAACTCGCTCGCGCGGGCGGACGCCCAACTCAAGTTCCTGCAACAGAAGCAGACGAAACGCTATTCCAGTTCAGAGTTGGATCGCGTCAAGGCGCAGAGAGCTGAAGCTCAGGCTACTTACGAAGCCGCGCAAGATGTACTTTCGAAATCGAATGTCCGCGCCCCTTTTGATGGCATCGTGTATTCGCTTCCCGTAAAACAAGGGGGGTTTGTTGCGGCTGGAGATTTGTTGTTGCAGCTGGCGGATTTGCGCCAGGTGCTGGTTCGCGCTTTCGTCGATGAACCGGATGTGGGCAGGCTGGCTCCGGGAGACCCGATTGAGATCACGTGGGACGCGGTTCCGGGACGGGTCTGGCACGCGAAGCTGACTGCGGTGCCCTCCACCGTGAAGTTGCGCGGTTCTCGCAATGTCGGGGAGACGACGAGCATTGTTGATAACGCGGATCTGAAACTTCTGCCAAACGTCAATGTGGGCGTGACCATCGTGGCCTCGGAGCACCCTAAAGCGCTGGTAGTGCCGCGCGAGGCTATCCGGATGGACGATGCGAAGTCCTATGTTTTACAGGTTGTGGGCCGCACGCTTAAACGCCGTGAAGTGGAAACGTCGCTTTCGAATCTCACGCAAGTTGAGATCACTCGCGGACTTTCAGCAAAAGATGTGGTCGCGACCAGTTCCTTGAGTGGCAAACCGATCGGCGACGGAACACAGGTTAAGTTTTAGATGAGCAAGCTCCTCCTCAGAATTTTTGTGTCGTTGCTGATGGCCCTGTTTTCGTGGACTGCATTCGCAGCGGAATCCCCGGCAGAGACGCTAGCGGCAGGCCGCATCGATGATGCAATAACGGAACTGAATGGCCGCATCTCTTCCGCTCCGTCAGATGCAGAATTGTCTAACCTGCTGTGCCGCGCATATTATGCGCTTGATGATTGGGACCGAGCCGAACCTTACTGCCGGAAAGCGGTCTCACTCGATCCAGAGAATGGGCGATTCCATTTGTGGCTGGGGCGCGTCTATGGCGAAAAGGCGGACCGGGCAAACTTTTTAGCTGCTGCGAGTTTGGCTTTAAAGGTACGAGCGGAATTTGAACGCGCGGTGGAACTGAATCCGAAGGATCTCGATGCCCAGCTTGATCTTTCTGAGTTTTATATTGAAGCGCCGGCCGTGATGGGCGGCGGCGAGCAGAAGGCGCGGGCGCAAGCTCGCTCCATAGCGCAAATAAATCCCGCCCGCGAACATTGGGTTTACGCGCGGCTTGCCGAACAGAAGAAAGACGCGGCCACAGCCGAACGTGAGTATCACCAATACATCGACCTCAGCAACGGCGACGCGGAGGCATGGCTAAACGTTGCTCTCTTTTTGCGTCGTCAAACGCGCCTTGAGGAAATGGACCAAGCAGTGATTCACTTGAGTCAGGCGCCGCTCTCTAAAGTTGATGGCTTGGTTGAAGCCGCCGCTCTCCTATTTCGCACTGGTCGAAAATATCCTCTTGCGGTGGAATTCTTGCGTCGCTATTTCGCGGTGGGTCCGGTTGAAGCGGCTCCCGCGTTCAGGGCTCACTATCTGCTGGGCGAGTTGCTGGAAAAGCAAGGCGATAAGCCGGGGGCAGCAGCCGAATATCATTCTTCGTTGCTGTTGGCGCGCAACTTTAGTGCGGCCCAGCAGGCATTGACCAGAGTTACGCATTAGGGTTACGCATTGAAATTATTGAAATTGAAGATGGTGGAGTTGTTCAATCGACTGGCGGCACTTCTGATAACTTCACGGGCCACTGTCCGACTTACATCGGGCGCACTACTATTTCTGCGCGACAAATTTGAATTAAGCTGCGAACTGAAGGCCGTCAGATGAATCTGCCATTGAGGCCCGGGTTTATGTCAAAGAATATTTTTGCGTACTTGGCAGTTTTGGCTTTGTTGACGGCCGCCCCCCTCGGTTATAGCGAGTCGCTGCCGTTAGAGCGGGCCATCCGCCTGTCGCTTTCGCACAGTACAGGTGCGGTGATCGCACACGCGGACGTGCAACGCGCCTTCGCCTCGTACCGCGAGGCACACGACAGCTACGTGCCGCAAATGGTCGTCGGTTCCGGTCTCGGCTGGACGTATGGTTATCCGCTCAGCATCGAAGGGTCCGCGCCCGCTCTGATAGATGCGGTTGCGCAAAGTATGGTCTTCAATCCGTCGCAACGGCAGTTGGTTAATGCGGCAAAGATGGATTGGATTGCTTCCACACTGCAAGACAAAGACCAGCGCGATGCAATTATCCAGGATGTGGTCTTGACCTATGTTGAGCTAATCAAATGGGAGTCGCGACTCGACTGGTTAAAGCAGGAAGATACCGAAGCAAAGCAAATGGAACAGGCGGTCGCTGAACGCCTCCAGGCGGGCATCGATAGTGCGGTGGACTTGAATAAGGCGAAACTTACTGCGGCGCGCGTGCGTCTTCATCGCGCGGAGGCTGGTGGCTCGGCGGACGTGCTTCGCCGGCACCTTTCTACGCTGACGGGTTTGCCGGTATCGTCGATTCAGATCGAGGCGGAAACCATTCCAGCGCTGCCTCCGATGGCGGCGGAAGAAGATTTTTCCGCAAAGGCGGTGGCCGCTAGTCCCGCGATAAGATCTGCGGAAACCCACTCACTGGCGGAATCCATGCGGGCCAAGGGTGAGCATCGCGCTTTGTATCCATCCGTCGATTTTTCGGCGCAGTATGCTCGCTTTTCGACTTTCAACAATTACACCGAATATTTTCCACCTGGAACGTTTCAGCGGGACAATGCGACGATTGGATTTGCCTTTAAGGTTCCGTTATTCAATGCCAGCCAAAGAGCGCGAGCGGCGGCGGCGGATGCTGAAGCTCTGAAAGCGAAGAAGCAGGCAGAAGCAAGCCGCAACCAAGTC
Source organism: Acidobacteriaceae bacterium (assembly GCA_003135495.1). Classification (GTDB taxonomy): domain Bacteria; phylum Acidobacteriota; class Terriglobia; order Terriglobales; family Acidobacteriaceae; genus Acidiflorens. The sequence continues at coordinate 13,178 of PLBX01000125.1, forward strand.
GCCGAGGAAACATTAAAGCTCCAGCGCGCTGCTGAACAACTGGAAGCCGCCCGCGACGTTGCGCAACTGGAATACGAGTTGGCACAGTCAGGCCTGCAGGCGGCAGAAACCAAAGTCGAATCAAGAACCGGCACGTTGCATGAATTGGCGGATGCCCGGGTACAAGGGGCGGAGCGTTATCTGCAGTTTCAGGACGCTGAATTTGAATACCAGCGGGTCAGGCTAAGCCTGATGCGCGCGACCGGTGATTTGGAGAACTGGGCGCTACGCCGCTCCGCAGCCACGCCTCTTTCGAAACCCTAAGCAATCCACCTCTCCTATCACTCTTCCGGCCACCTACTAATTCTCGCTCCTTAATGCCTGCAAACGACGTTCGGCAGAGGTTGCTTTGAGTCAGATGGCGCCGTAAGGCACACTTGCATAAAGGGTTCCACGAATTCTGCCTACCTTGCAGGCGTACCTGAATAGTAGCTCCTATAGCGGTTCTGCAACGCTTGGGAGTGCTAAAATAGAGACTCACACTATGCCATTAAAAACACTGTTTTTGAATCCGCCTTCTTTTGAAAATTTCGACGGGGGCGCTGGTTCGCGCTGGCCCGCAACGCGTGAAATCGAGTCGTACTGGTATCCGGTTTGGCTCGCCTACCCGACAGGAATGCTTGAAGGAGCGCGCCTGCTGGATGCGCCGCCTCACCACATCACGGCAGAAGAGACGATCCGCACCTGCAAGGATTACGAACTGCTCGTGCTGTTTACAAGCACTCCGGGATTTCCGGGTGATGTGCGCATTGCCGAGGCCATTAAAGATAGCAACCCTCACATCAAGATCGCGTTCGTGGGACCGCACGTCAGCGTGCAGCCCGAGAAGTCTTTGATGGATTGCCCGGTCATTGATGTGGTCTGCCGCAAGGAATTCGATTACTCCATCGTGGAGTACGCGCAGGGCAAGCCGATTGAAGACATTCTCGGAATTTCGTATCGCAAGAATGGCAAGGTCGTGCATAACCCCGACCGGCCGACGATCGAGAATCTTGACGCGCTGCCGCACGTGACCGACGTTTACCGGCGCGATCTCGATGTACGCCGCTATAGCGTGCCGTTCCTGCTTCATCCCTACGTGGCTCTCTACACGACGCGCGGATGCCCGGCGCAGTGCACTTTCTGCCTATGGCCCCAGACGTTGAGCGGACATCCATGGCGCAAGCGCTCTACCGATGACGTGGCGGCTGAAATGGCCAAGGCGAAAGAATACTGGCCGTATGTAAAAGAATTTTTCTTCGACGATGACACCTTCAATTTGCAGAAGGCGCGCACCGTCGAACTGTGCGGAAAGCTGAAGCCGCTGGGCTTGACCTGGTCCTGCACATCGCGAGTCACCACCGATTACGAGACGCTTAAGGCAATGAAAGAAGCTGGATGCCGGCTGCTGATCGTGGGCTACGAGTCCGGCGACGCGCAGATCCTGAAAAATATTAAGAAGGGCGCTACGGTCGAACGCGCACGCCAGTTCACCAAGGATTGTCACAAACTTGGCCTGGTGGTGCACGGCGATTTTATTCTGGGCTTGCCCGGTGAAACTCGCGAGACCATCAAGAACACGATCAACTTCGCGAAGGAACTTGATGTCGAGACGATTCAAGTTTCAGTGGCGCATGCTTATCCCGGCACCGAGATGCACGAATACGCCATGAAGAATGGCTTCATGAAGAGCGACTCTAAAATGGTGGACGATGGCGGACACCAGATGGTGCAGATTCAGTATCCGGGCCTGCCCGCCGACGAGATTCTCGAATCGGTCCATCAATTTTACGACGCCTATTATTTCCGTCCCAAGGCGGCGTACCGCATTTTGAGGAAAGCGATGTTCAACAACTCGGAGCGTAAGCGCTTGTACAAGGACGCCAAGGCCTTCCTTAAACTGCGCTCGCAGCGCCACAAGTGGGTCGAGCAGAATCGTAAGGATGAGGCGCCGGCGCCCGAGCCAGCCAAAGCCTAAAAGCTCAGTGGAGCAACGGGCATCTCGCCCGTCCATCCCAAGGGCGGCGAAAAGTTCAGCAGGGCGGGACGCCCGGGCTCCATTCACAGACTATTTGGCATCGCTCCAACACGCAGACTTGGATGGTAAGTGACATTTCGTAAATACCTCGTCCTCGCGGGAATCACCATTTTCAGCACCGCAGGTGATTCCCTGTTGGCTCGCGGTATGAAAGACACCGGCGGCATTTCCCTACATCATCTTTCTGGACTTCTCCTCGTCATTCTTAATCCCTGGGTCGTCCTGGGAATCTTGTGCCTGCTGACATTCTTCTCCTGTTACATGTCCGCGCTCTCGTGGGCGGACCTGACATACGTGCTGCCAGCGACGTCGCTTGGATACGTGCTCGTCGCCTTCATCGGGCGCATCGGATTCCATGAAGTGATTTCGCCCACGCGCTGGGTCGGCATCATGATGATCGCGGCGGGAGTTGGGTTTGCGGCCGCCGGACCTACGGTTACGCCTAGCCGTCATCAGTCCGTTTCTAAGGAACCTTCTCCGCAGGCGATTTCGCAGGAGATCTCTTCATGAGAGAGATTTACGCGTGGGCCGCGATCGCGCTCATCATTCTTGCTTCTACTACCGGCGACATTCTGCTTGCTTATTCCATGAAGAGGGTCGGCGACGTTGGAGAATTGTGGAAGCGGAGCGGCATGTTGGCCGTGATTGGACGAGCGTTGTCTACGCCAACGTTTGCTCTCGGCGTGATGGCGATGGGAGTCGCATTTTACAGCCTGCTCTTCGGCCTGTCATGGGGCAACTTGAGTTTGGTTGTGCCTGCTTCGGCCTCGCTCACGTTTGTGGCAAATGCCATAGCTGCACGCATTTTTCTGCATGAACGCGTCGGGCGCAGGCGCTGGATTGCCGCGCTGCTGGTCGCAGGCGGCGTGGTGCTGATGGCAGTCTGAGGTTGATCAACGAAGTTGTGCTAGCCAAATAGATCGACGGGAATGACTTTCGGCGCATCAGCAATTAGCTGCTTGGAGGCGGGCGCAGATTCCTCCTGCTCCGAAATTTCGGTCGACAGAGTCGTCGTCAGAAAAGGATAGCGCGCGGCAAACAATGCCGCATGAAGTTTCCCGGCTTCCACTTGCTTGCGAAATCTTTTCGCATCTATTTCTTGACGCGCAAGCATCAGGTTGTCGATGATGGCCCGCAACCTCGCCAGCTCGCTCACCAGTTCGCTGAGCAAATCCTTTCCCCCGGCACTTAACCGTACAAACTCGATGCCGGCTCCGGAATCGTGCTCGCGAAGCGCCTTCACTATCCCCACCGCTCGGAATGATGCGGCATTGATCCGCACTACGACCTCAGCTCGCGTTCCAAATTCGATCGGCACTTTGGTATCGAGGCAGCACCCGGCGAGGCTAAGATCGCGAATCTTCCCTGGCAAAAAGATGCCGTCCGATGGAAGCAAGCTGATTTTGGCTTGGCCATCGCAGTTGAATCGCGGAGTACTGCGACGTTCCTTTTCGTCCTTGGGGCGCTCAGGCATATCTATACCATCGTATGCCGAGTGGAGAATCTTTAGAATGGCCACTAGGTAATACAGAATTGCGAACTGAAGTAATTGAAGCCACTGCGTCTCTCGCTTTAAAACAACTTCATCAAGCCGCTCGGCAGCAGATCCGGGACAAGATAGTTCACCTTTTCGCCCGTGGAGCGCGCTACCGCCTCTGCTGCCAGATAGCCGCTGCGGACCGCGCCTTCCATGGTGGCAGGCCATCCTGTGGCGGTCCAATCGCCAGCCAAAAAAACTCGCGGCCACGCACTCGCTGGCTTGGGACGGTACTGGTCAATTCCCGGACGCGCCGAATATGTGGCGTGCACTTCCTTGATGACCGTCGACTTCAATAACTTCGCTTCGCGCGAGGCGGGGAAAAACTCCTGCGCTTCTTTCAGAGCCATTTCGATAATCTCTGGCTTCGATTTTTCGACCAGGCTGCGGGAGCAGCTCACGACGAACTCCACGTAGCTGCCATTGCCACTGTTATTTTCACGGGATTCGATGAGCCGTGATTTGTGAAACATCCACTGAATCGTTCTGTCGAGAAGAACTGCGTGATCGAGATCGCTGATCTGGCGATCAAACCACAAATGGATTCCGGTGATCGGTGAAGTCGAGAACTGACTGAGTTCGGCTGCTAAAGGCGACGACAGCGGGTCGTTTGGCAATAAACGCCCCAACACATCGAACGGAACAGCCATTACGAGAAAGTCGAATCGGCGCTCTTGTCCGTTCGCCATTACGACAACGCCAGAATCGTCCGCGCGAAAAGATTCCACGCCAGCGCGCAATTGAATATCTCCATCGCGGCCGCGGATGTAATCTCCCGCCGTGCTGTACAGGTCGGTGAGCGGTACGGTTGGAATTCCCATTCGCCCGGCCGCCGCCGATTTGAGAAATGACTCGCGCACCACTTGCGCTGCGTAAGGGACCGAAACCTGATCGAGTTCCTCGTTTAATGCGCTGACCAGAATTGTCTTCCAGAATCGGTCGATAGCTTGCTCGGTTTGTCCATGGCGTTTTAGCCAGTCGAGGAACGACTCGCCAATATCTATTGGCGCGGAGGGAGCAAGCGCGGCCATGGCCCGACTGATTCCGAGCTTGTCGCGAAAGTTCAAGCAGTGAGCGCGAAGAAATGCTGGAGCGGTATGCAGTGGGGCGGGCAACGCGGAGGGAGAAATCTCCGAGGCGCGTCCTCCGGGCTCAAGGAAAGTCAGCTTTTCATACCAGCGAATTTTATCTTGCACTNNGATACGAAGAGGCGCGCCCTCCAAGATAGGGACGGCGCTCAAAGAGCGACACGCGAAACCCGGCGTCAGCCAAGGCACACCCAGCGGCGAGGCCAGCTAGTCCTCCGCCAGCGATTGCGACTGCGGGAGAAGTTGTTCTTTTAGGATTGGAGGAGGATTGCATCACACCAGGCGTTTAAGCATCCCTTTTCCGAGGACGGTAAGTTTATCGGGAACAGTTAAACGCACGCGCTCAGAGAAGACGTCGTATTGCCTGGAAGCAATTTTTTCGAGTAAGCGGCTGTAAATGGTAATAAGCACCCAAAGACCGGGCTGACTGTCTTCATTCACTAGGGAGATTAGTTCTTCTCCGGCGCGGTAGTACTCGCGAGCGCGATCGGCCTCGAGCGCGAGCAAAGGGCGAACGCGAGCGAGATCAATCTTGAGCGCTGCCAAATCGTCGGGAACGACGCCGCAGTTCTGCATGTCTTCTTGCGGAAAATAAATGCGGCCCATGGCGACATCTTCTTTGACGTCGCGAATTATATTTGTAAGCTGAAACGCCAGCCCGCAGCGCTCAGCGAGCGGTTCAGCAGCAGGGTCGCGATATCCGAAAATCTTTATGCATACTAATCCAACGACTGAAGCCACTCCGTAGCAATACTGGCGCAGGTCTTCAAAAGTCTGGTAGCGCGCGCTTGGCGGCGCAGCCGTGCCGGGCTCTGGCTGAGCTTGATCGAGATCGGCGGCTGTTCCAAAAGCTAATTGATCGAGAAGACCGATCGGAATCTGATAAACGCGTTGCGTATCGGTGAGCGCCAGCAGAACGGGATCGTCCGTGGGTTGCGCGGCCAAAGCCCGGTGAACTTTGTCAAGCCATTCGGCGAGCTTGATTTGACGGTCGTAGGGACTGAGCGTGTTGTCATCGGCAATGTCATCACAACGGCGCATGAAGGCATACACCGCGCTTAACGCATTGCGCTTGCGGCGAGGCAGAACCATGAAGCCATAGTAAAAATTCTTGGCGGCGGATCGGGCGATGCTCCGGCAGACGGAGTAGGCCATCTCAAGCTGCGAAGCAGTCGGTGAAAATTGCGCGGGCGCGTTACCGACGCCGGCGCTCATCCTTGCTCCCTCGTTTCTTCCCTCGTTTGCTTCCTCGTTTGTTTCCTCGGCGATGTCTTCAGCAGCTTGCCCAGTCCAGCACGAACGACCAGCGCCAACTTGCGCGTCTTGGAAATCGATGGCCGCTTGCCCAGCACAGCGTAATGCTGACGCTCAATTGCCTTGAGAATCTCATGGCCGCCCCGGCTGAAAAGTTCAATCTCGATCGCCAACTCAGGCTCGACTTTCGCGATGAGCGGCAGGCCTTGCGCGAACCATTCGGCGGCGCGTTCCACCTCAAACTTCATCAGATCGCGGAAGGCGGCCGTATTCTCTTCCGCGCGGATTACATCTTCGCTTACGCCGAAGCGGCGCAAGTCTTCGAGCGGAAGATAGATTCGTCCCTTGGCAAAATCCGCGCTTACGTCTTGCCAGAAATTCGCAAGTTGAAGCGCAGTGCAGGTGTAATCGGAAAGCACCTGCCGCTCTTGGTCGCTGTATCCGCAAAGATAGAGCACGAGATGGCCCACAGGATTAGCTGAATATCGGCAATAACCAAGCAGATCTTTAAAACTCCCATAGCGAGAAATCGTTTGGTCTTGCCGAAAGGCAGTGAGCAAAGCCGAGAATTCGTGCTTTGGAATTTCAAATTTGCGAACCGTCTCTGCGAGCGCAACGAACACAGGATGGCGGGGATGACCTTCGTAGCAGGCGTTTAATTCTGTCTCCCACTGATCCAGCAGTTGCAGAGATGCGGCCGTGTCGCCGACCTCGTCGCCCAGGTCGTCGGAGATGCGGCAATATGCATATAGATTGAAGAAGTGCTGGCGCAGACGCTCGGGAAGGAACCACGAGGCGACCGAGAAATTTTCGTAGTGTGAACACGCCAAACGACGGCAATACTCTTGCGCTTGTGCGATAGAGGGAGCGTGTTCGGGTATGGCATACTCGGGCGGCAGCGTACTCCACGCGGAAGAGAGCGGCGACGCAGTCGGAGGGTGGCTGGCAGCGGATGTCATTAATCCTTATATGATAATGGAGTGCGGGGCGTCCTGCCCGGCATGACCGCCCTTAACTTTGATTGCGCTCAATCAGGACGGGCGAGACGCCCGGCGCTCCACTAAATCTCGCTGAGCGCGTTGTTACTGACGCCTAGTGACCCGGAATAATCGCGGTCTTGATGTCGCCGCCGCGATTCAGCATATGGCGCAGCACATCCTGCAAACGAGAGAGCGGAGCTTCACCGGTAATGTAGTCATTCCCGCAGACCTTCTTTTCCGCAATCAGACCAAAAGCTCTGCGCACTGTTTCCGGCGTATGGTGGAAGGTCGCCTTCAATGTGATCTCGGAATAATGAAGGCGATTCGTGTCCAGTTGAACTTTTGTGCCAGCCGCGCACCCGCCAAAGAAATTCACCGTACCGCCCTTGCGCACCATCTGCACCGCCCACTCCCATGCTTCCGGACGCCCCACAGCTTCGATGGCAACATCGGCGCCGCGCCGCTCTGGGCTTAAGTCGCGCACCGCCTCTACCGCATCTTTTACCTTGGTGATCTGCACGACCTCATGCGCGCCTTTCTTGCGCGCCAAGGAAACCTGCGAGTCCCGTTTCACGACGGCAATCACATTGCAGCCGATGGCTTTTGCCACCTGTACGAACATCAATCCGATCGGTCCACCACCAATAACGGCAACCGTGTCGCCAATTTCGACTCCGGTTTCGTGGAGTCCGCGCAACACGCACGCAAGCGGTTCAGTCATGGCAGCGTCTTCAAAACTGACGCCCGAAGGCACGACGAGCATGTTGGTCTCGACGATGCGGCGCGGAATTCGGATGTACTCGGCATAAGCGCCGTTATTGAACAGAAGATCTTCGCAAAGATTGAGCTGATGTTTCGAACAATAAAAGCACGTGCCGCACGGCGCGGAGTTGAGAGCAACCACGCGCATGCCTTTTTTGAACCCGCGCACACCCTCGCCAACTTCTTCGACGGTTCCGGCGAGCTCATGCCCAAACAAAGCGGGGGGCACAATCATGCGGGCGTGATAGCCGCGCTGATACACCTTCAAATCGGTGCC
>PLBX01000331.1:0-1083 GCA_003135495.1 Acidobacteriaceae bacterium
CAAGTTTTGGTCTCCCCCACACGTCGGGAAGGCGCACTTTTTTACATGGAAATTGAAGAGCATTTCAGCGAAGTCGGCCCCCGCGAGCGCCAGATCATCGATCTGCTTCTCCAGGGATGTGACAACGCCGAGATTGCCCGCGATCTGAATATCGCCGAGAGAACGGTTAAAGCTCATTTCAACCGCCTCTTCATGCGTTACGGGATCAAGGGCGGCATCAAGCGAGTCAAACTCGCCACTTTACTTTATAGGAGACAGTTATGTTCGGAAAGACAGCAGCACCCAGCGAGCGCGAACACCTCATCATCCGGCGCGTAGCCGAAGGTTGCAAGAATCGCGAGATCGCCGATGCCCTCGGAACCACCGAGCATGTGGTAAAAAATTACCTGCGTCTGATCTACGACAAATTAGGATTGTGGAACCGTGTCGAACTGGCGTTGTGGTACGTCGCCCGTCAGCACGAGGGTAGCTTCGCCGCCGCCTAAGTTAGGTTTCGAGGCAGCGGGGCGCCAAGCCCCGTACGCCGAATTCCTCGGGCTACCGAATTTAAAGGCCGCCCATATTCCGGAACTCATTCATTCTCTACGTCCAGTTACCCATCCCAGAGAAATCGCAAAAACCCATCAAAGTAGAGACGGGGCTTGCCCCGTCTCACTCTTCTGCCCAATTCCTAGGCCTTTGATTTAGTACATCTCCTCGCGCGAAGAAACGACCATGTAATGCATTGTGTTTCCTATACCGGCCCAGCAACTGTTGTAGTAGATCTTGGCCCTGCCACCGCCATGCCAGGTGAATTGGGGCGATCCCAAAGTAGCAAGCTGCGTGAACGGCGAGGTTGCGGCATTGGTGTTAGCTACGAACATGGATCCATAGATTGCGCCGGCGCCGCCTCCGTTTATCAGCACGGATCCCTGGCCAATGACGAGGATCAGGCCGTTGAACTGCATACCGCCGCTTATGGTGAGCGATCCGGTCACGACCAGAACACCCGCCCCGCCACCAAGAGTTAGATCGCCATTAACATAGGTGATCTGTGGGTTGGCAGTTGTACCGTAGCTTCCGCTACATGCCGACGTGGCTCCC
>PLBX01000331.1:1122-3361 GCA_003135495.1 Acidobacteriaceae bacterium
GCCACTCCGGTCGGCCATGTCGGAGCCGTCCCTAGGTAATCACCGGTTCGGCCACTGGGAATGGCAGCTGCGTCGTTTATCTGATCAGTGATGTTGGACGTGCCTATTGCCGGTACAGTTCCCGAGGTCGCGTTACAACCAGCCATGGCAGGCGGGCTGGGGCCACTGCCATCATCGCCGTCGACTCCGCCATTGGCGGAATTTGGCGGGTTAAAATTGGTCGCTGGTCCATCCAGTGCCAAGGCTGTAGGCGGTGGAGTCAGGGTGAGCGCCGCCGTTTCATATTGACCCATTCGTCGGCTCCCCTGCGGAGTGTAGGCCAGCGCCGTGATGATGTACACCGGCTCCACCAAAAAGCCGGCAGCTTGCGCCGACCCGGGTCCTGTACAGGTGGTGTATGCGCCGAGTGCGGTTACCACTACCTCATTGTTGGTATTCGTATTCCAGCAGACTTGCGACGCTGGGAACTGGGTTGAATCGACAGTTCCCAAAGTCCCGTTCTGCTTCTGGGTGATACGTACCCATTTGTAATTGAGCGCGGAGGTCGTATTGTTGTACGCCATTACGCTGGAGTACGTCGTCACGGCGCCGGTAGGAACCGCCTGTGTGGAGCCGCAAGGTATCCCTGAGCCGGGATTGGTTAAGCTGAGGGTGGAGAAAGTCTCGTGGCAGAATTCATCGTCGAAGTAGGTATTCCCAGACGTTGTCGGAGACACCGTATCTGACGCACCCGCGGGATTGGTGATGTAAACGATAGAGCCCGCCGTCCCGCTGCTTGGCATCGACGTTGGCAACGTGATCGGAGATACGGCATTATTGCGCATCCGATCGCGCATCTCTTCCAACCCGCCGCGCATGGAGAAGAAAGCGCGTTGCGTATCGCGGTAGTTGGCATTGACCGAGGTTTCCGTAGTCGACATATACATCATGCCCATGCCGATGGCGGAAATCAGGAGCAGCGCCAAAAGGGCGATGAGCAGGGCCATTCCACGTTCTTGATTTCGAACTTTTCGTTTGCGCATAAAGAGGTCCTCAGTAATTGTTTCCGACGTTATTCACCAGTCGAGCGTCTCCCATCAAAGTAATCACGGGACGTACGTTGGTTTGCATATCGACGCCGGTCGTGGCATCACCCAGAAGGTTAATGGAGATGCGGATCGTCTTCAGGCAAGTCGTAGAACTCGGAGCGCAGTTCAGAATATTCGCGTTAGTCGAGGTAGTGATGTCCAGCGCTGGATTGAGACCGATGATGTTTCGGTCCAATTGAGCTAGGGAAATCCGAATAAGTCGGCCCCACGGAGAGCTTTGAAGGGGCATGGCTTCAGCCATGCCGTCAGAACCCGCCACACGAGCGGCTTTAGCCGCTGAGGGCCGCACTTTCAACGCATCGCGTCCCGCCAGTAAAGACTTACTCAGAGTTTCCTTAGGGATGAAACCGGAACACCGTATAAGGCTGAGTCCGCGCGTCTTTCCCATGATTGAAGCGCGGCGCTTCGTTAATATGCGAGGCTGTGATGTAAATGAATCCGTCCGGCCCTTCGGTAAAAGTATCTGGCCATCGCAGGCGCTGATCGGTAACCATCGTCTGCATCTTTCCATCAGGCGATCGCCGAACCACCGCATTCTGCTGCAGATCGCTTAAATACAGGTTTCCAGATTTGTCCATCCACAATCCATCTACCGGAAACGTATCGGCAACTTTTTCAACCGCATCGGCAGCTGGATGGCTCGAGTGATCTGCGATCAAAAAGCTTACTCTGCGCAAACGACAATCAAAATGAAGTTTTATTACTTTTCGAAAAGCAGATTTAGCAAGCGCGCAAGTTCCACTTTCTCACGGAGGATATCATTGTTATCAGCGCCATTATCCTCGGTAAGCTGTGCGAGTTCGTGGGCAACCATGCGCTCGGCGGAGTATTGAGGAACGTAGATCGCGTTCCGCGCAGGAGACAGCTTCCAACTCTTATTTTCATAGCGCGTAAGAAACCATCTTTGCCGGACCGGTCGATAGTTCGGTCCTCTGCGTTCATCGAGCTTGCCGTTTGTCACCGAAACCACTTCATCGATTTGAACGTCGACCCAGCCTTGTTTTCCGGAGATGTGCAACTTCTCCACCTTGAACTCGTCGAACACAATCAGTGCCAACGCCGAAAATGATGGAGCCCGAGATGAAGCCGAAAAAGATTCAGCAGAAGCTGTAGCCGAAATAGAATGTGTCGAGTCGAAGAGCTCGCGTCCG
>PLBX01000241.1 GCA_003135495.1 Acidobacteriaceae bacterium
TTATCTTTATCGCTTTAAAGCGGGACTGGCGCGCCATTTCAGCGAGCTTGTGGATCCCGGGGATCGCTCTTTATCTGGCTGTGATGTTGCCTTGGTATGTTGCGGCGCAGTTGCGCAATCCGCAATTCTTTCGTTTTTTTATTCTGGAACATAATCTCGCGCGCTTCTCGCGTGACGTATATCATCACCGCCAGCCGTTCTGGTTTTACGTTCCTGTATTCTTGCTGGCCATGATGCCTTGGACGTTCGTGCTGATTGTTGCCGTTGTGGAACGGGTGCGCACCCTATGGTCGGACGGCACAAAGACTCTTTCTACGGCGGACGATTCCTGGCAATTATTCCTTCTGATCTGGATGATCGTGCCGGTCGCATTTTTCAGCGCGTCGCAATCGAAGCTTCCGGGATATATCTTGCCCGCAGTTCCGGCAGGCGCACTTCTGGTTGCGGAATATCTTGCGGTTCGGCGTCGAAGGGGCGGGATCGTCGAGAGCGACATTGGCGAAGGGCAAGGGAGCGAGCGGCGTTCGGCGCTTATCCGCAAGAGTTACGATGCAAAATTGCGGCCTCTGCTCTCTATTGCTCATGGAGTCCTGTGTGGGCTGTTAATCTTTGCGGCTTTCTGCGCCGCATCGATCATGATGCAGCGCCGCCTTCCTTCAGGGACTTTTGCTTACATTGGCGCTGTAGTCGCTGCCGTTGCCGCGATAGGCGTAAGCGCCGCGCTCTCTTCACGCGTCGGAGTGCGGCTGTTTACTCGAGTAACGTTAGCTGCGGTTGTGATAAGCGTGGCGGTGATGATCCGTATTGCAGCTCCGGTTATTGATGCAACGCAATCTGCGCGTTTGGTGGCCGGGCGAATTCAATTGTTTTCGCAAGAGCCGGTGCCGGTGGCGATTTATCGCATTAATCGCATGCAGGAGTACGGGCTGGAATTTTACCTCGATCGTGCGATGCAGATGTACGAAGCTGGACATATCCCCGCGTCCGCTCATGTGCTGGTGGCGGCGCAAGATACTCAAGTGGAAGTGGCGCAACTTGTTCCGGGACGCCGGGTATCATATTTAACCAGTATTCCGGCGCAGAAGCTGGATTTGTATTGGGTGGGAAAGGAAGTTGGGAAGGAATAAGACCCGAGCTGCGCTCGGATGACGGGCGGGAGCCTGTCCTGAGCTTGTCGAAGGAACGCCCGTCGCTCCATCGCTTATCGAAACATAGCTTATCGCTCCATCCGTAGAGGTTGATATGGAAATTCTTGATCTCCGACATTTCGCGTCCGCCGATCTTCGGCCGCTGCTGGAAGAGGAGATCGCGATGTGGGGGCGGCTGCTTTCGTGGGACTACACCACGTCAGCCGAGATGATTCTGCGTTACATGGACGCCAAGATCTTGCCCGGTTACGCCGCCATCGAACGCGGCAGCATTTTTGGCTATTCCTTCTTCGTTTACGAACAGAGCAAAGGCGTGATCGGCGATCTTTTTGTTCGCGAGGGGGCGCGCACTCCTGACCGGCATGAGGTTGAGCAGCGCCTGCTCACCCATGTTATCGAAACTTTGCAACAGTCGCCGGGCATTCATCGCGTAGAGGCGCAGTTGCTGTCGCACAATGCCGGAGAGGTGGCGCGGTCTTTCTTGCAGCAGGGGTTTAGCCGGCATCCGCGAGTTTTCATGAACTTTGAGATCGCGAAGCATCGGCAAGCCGAGATTGCGATGCCTGGGCAATTTGAAATGCGTCCATGGTCGGAACAGGATTACCAACCTGCNNCCGGCTCGATGCGCTTCTTGAATAACATCGTGCGCTTTCCGGGATGCGGAGCGTTTGATCCCCAGGCATCGTTTGTGGTTTTTCAGCGGCGCACGCACACTTTGGTGGGATTGATTCTGTGCTCGCAGGTGCGGCTCGATGTCGGACATATCACTCAGGTTTGCGTTTTGCCCGAGCATCGGTCCACCGGCCTCGGCGAAGCGATGCTGGCGGCGTCCACGAAAAATCTTCGCGGCCGGGGATTTAATTTCATCTCGCTGACCGTGACCGAGGCGAATGACCGGGCGATTGCGCTTTACAAGCGGATAGGATTTGAGTCGAGCAGAGTGTTTGACGCGTTTGTATGGGAGGGATAATGGAGGCGGATTTAGAGACGCAGACGAAGATTACTTGTTTTCGAACTGCGTTCTCAGCTCAAATCCTCTTCATCCGCCTCGTTTGTTGAACGTGTTAAGGGATCGTCGCGCCAAAAGGTGAGCATTGATTCACCGCGCTCCCGCCGTCGCCTCCCTCCGCGAATACGAGGCCATAGACCACCACGCTGCTGAAACTGCTGACTGCCGATGGCAGGGCAGCAGTCAACGTTCTCCACTTGTTTTTGTGAGGATCGTAGGCCTGCACTGTCGCCACGTCAGCCAGTCCCGTGGTGCCTCCGAATACGTACAGTTGCCCATCAAGAGAGACGCTGGCTGCATTCGTAACGGCGAGTGGCATATGCGCCAAGGTCGTCCACGAATTTGTGGCAGGATCGTAAACTTCGAGCACGTTGGTAAGTGCTCCGCTTCCGTTCAGTCCGCCGGCGACATAAAGCTTGTCATTGATTACTCCGATGGCGGGAGCAGAATGCGCGCTCGCCGATCCCGGCAGGCTGGTCCAGGTGTTGGTGGCGGGATCATACACGTCCAGATAATTTGCGTATCCGCTGTATCCGTTACAGGCAGTGGTGACGTAGAGCTTGCTCTTGATGACGCCAGTCCCTCCGCAAGCTGTCAGGTGCGACATGGAGGCCAGAGTCGTCCAGGAATTCGAAGGCGGATCGTACATGAGCAGCATGTTAGTCGGCAGAGACCCGTTCCAGCCGCCAGCGACGTATAACTGGCTATTAATAACTCCGGCGCCATCTCCTTGATACAGAGTAAGCGGCATGTTAGCCAATGACGACCAAGTGTTACTTGTTGGATTGAAGGCTTCTACGGTTGAAGTTCCTCCCGCGTTGTAGCCGCCTGCAATATAGACAATCCCATTGATCGTTTCCACCGCCGCATTACTTCTGGCCGAGGGCATGGGCGCTAGAGGCTTCCAGATCGCGCTCGCGGGAAGAGTTAGTAACAGAACAGCCAGAATCCCGACCAGGGGACGATAGTCGGGAGAAATCTTTACTCTCGATGTCTTCATTGTTCTCCTTAACTGAAGTAAGAGCGCGTCTCTCGGACGTTCCATGAGGGATCGCTTAGTGGCCTTGCGTTAGTGCTGATGCCGGGAACCGCTAAGGGAGGGAGGACTTCCTCGGCGTCGCAAGGCTAAAGAAGGTGGGGTGCCTATTGCCTAAGTGTGGGTGGGCATTCCTTCCACCAAACCGAAGGCAATAATTGTGTCGTTGTTTGTCAGCAGCTTAGGAAGACTTGATGGGGATCTTAGCGAATAGGGTGATGCAAATCTCTGCATCTGCCGCAGACAAAAAACCTCCGCGTCGCCCTTCCCCGTGGCGACGCAGAGGATTTAAAACGGAAACTGGAGTCTCGCGCAGTACCGTTGAATGATGACCCTCTCAACCCGGTTGGACGCAGCACATCGCCGAGGGGGCAGGCTGTGAATCCACGCCAAGTTGGCTTCCACTGTATAGAACGAGAATGTCGAGCAAACCCCTTCACCATCAACGAAATAATTCTTTAATTTGTTTTTAAGCTTTCGGGTTTGACCGCACAAAAAAGCTAACTAATTGATTGCAATCGACTTATTTCCGCAGCAGGTTTCTTGCGAGGAACAGGACATTCGCCGGCCGTTCGGCTAGCCGACGCATGAAGTAGGGATACCACTCGGTGCCGAAGGGAATATAGACGCGCACCTTCCATCCATCTTTAACCAGGCCCTGCTGCAAATCGCGGCGAATGCCGTGGAGCATTTGGAATTCAAAAGCGTTGCGGGGAATATTTTCGCGGATGGCGAAGGCCTTGGCTTCATTAACGATGGATTCGTCGTGAGTCGCGAGGCCGTGATAGACGCCGCTCGTCATCAGAATTTTCATCAGCTTCACGTAGTTGGCGTCGACTTCGGATTTCTTTTGGAAGGCGATTTCTTCCGGCTCCTTGTAGGCGCCTTTGCAGAGCCTGATGCGGATGCGCTCGGCGAGCAGGCTCTCAACATCGGCCTCGGCGCGGCGCATGTAGGACTGGATCACGGCTCCTACGCAGCCTTCGTTGCCGGGCACGCGATGGAGCTCGTGGACGAAATCGAGCGTGCGCTGCGTGTAGGGCGAGCCTTCCATGTCAACGCGCACAAAGTTACGGGGATTCATAGCCGAGGCCTTGGCCACCAGCCCGGCAACCTGATCGCGGGCCAGTTTTTCATCCACGTCGAGGCCCATATGCGTGAGTTTCAGACTGATGTTGGCATTCAGCTTTTGCGCAGCGATGTCGTCCAACAGTTGGTGATAAAGCTGAGCACTAGCCCGGGCCTCGCCTGCGTTGGTTACATTTTCCCCGAGATTATCAATGGATACACTGCAGCCCGATTGGTTGACGGTGCGGGTTGCCCGCAGCACGTCTTCGACTTGGGTCCCCGCGACAAATCGGCTGGACCATTTCTGGCCGATGGAGGAACGCTC
>PLBX01000304.1 GCA_003135495.1 Acidobacteriaceae bacterium
GAATCAAGATGACAAGCAATCGTAGTCGGGTCACGACCCACCTCCGGCAGCCTTGTTTGCCGCGGCCATGTAGTCGGCGGCGTCCTGGGCGGTGTAGATATTCTTGACGTCGGAAGGAGGCGTAATGCCGCGCATTCGTAAGGAATTGTCCATCGCGCGCGCCATGGCCAGCATCAGGTCGCTCGGCTTGGGGTCGGAAGGCGGTTGCTTGGGGAGGGCGGTAGCGCGGATGATGGTTTGCGTCTCATCCTGCGCGGCGGCCTGCAGGGTGATGGTGCTATTGGATGCCATCGCTTGAGTGGCTGCCTGTATCTGTGCGGCAGTCAGCGGCGCCGAAGCTACGGGAACCGGAAGTTGAACGTCAGCTCGCGGGTTGGCGAGAGTGAACAGGTTCTCGAACGTAGGGGCCTGAGCCTCACGCCAGTTGAAGGAATTCTTGGCGTTAACGCCACAGAAAAGCTTCCGTACAGTGGCCACGATGGAGCAATGATCATAGTCGCGGTCGTTGATGACAGTGTTCGGCGGAATTCGAGGAGAGACAAAAACGGCCGGCACGCGCACGCCGAGCCTACGAAAATCAAACTGCGGGCTGGTGGACGGGGGCACATCCGGAAGTCCGACGTTGGCAGGCAACGG
This sequence comes from Acidobacteriaceae bacterium, assembly GCA_003135495.1. Lineage (GTDB taxonomy): Bacteria > Acidobacteriota > Terriglobia > Terriglobales > Acidobacteriaceae > Acidiflorens. The sequence goes on from PLBX01000304.1 coordinate 637, forward strand.
CGCGACGGTGGGCGGCGCCACATGATCGACGATACCGCCGTGTTCATCATAGGTAATGAGCAGCAGCGTATCGTTCCAGCCAGGGCTGTCACAGAGACAGGAGTAGACGGTGCTGATCAGGGTCTTGCCTTCGTCGACGGCGAAATCGGGATGCTGGCTATTCGCATAGATGCCATTGTTGACGTCATCGTCGAAGGCCGGCTCGATGAAAGTGTATTCCGGCAGGTAGCCTTTCACGGCGTCGGTTTCAAAATCCGCAAAGTCAAAGAAGTGATCCTGCTTATTCTGTTGCAGATAGCGATTCACCATGAGGATAGAGGATCCGTGGGTGTAGATGCGGTAGTTGGCGGGGTTGGGAGGGACGTCCATGTCTTCGAAGATCGTGCGGATGATGAAGGGAGCGGCCACTGCATCCTGCGTGAGTGAGCCCTGGGAATGTGCAGCATGAGTGAAGAGCCGATTGGGAATCGTGGGCCCCGGAACCGATGCGAACCAGCGGTCGCACACGGCATACTGCTGAGCAAGTGTGGAGAGGACCGGAAGCGTTTTCGGAGTGAAGCACTTCATGATATTCGGCGCTTGACCCTTGTCGTGGCTGACGAGGGCATAATCCTCGACGAAGCCTTTCATGGTCGGCGCACCGGTGCCGTCGGAGTTCTCGAAAATCTGCACGTTCACATTGATCCACTCGTGCCCCGGATCGGGGATCAGGTCGTGAACCGTGCGCGCGTCCGCGCTGACTTGAACCTGAGGCCCTGCGGCGGTCAGAGGATTTGTCCAGGCAGGGTCCAGACCATTCACGCCCGGGAGGAATCCCAGCATGTGATCGAAGGACCGGTTCTCCAACATGAGCACAACGAGATGCTTAATAGTGGCAGCCATAGCACCCCCCAAAGACATCCATAAATCGCGGGTACACTGATCCACCAATGTGGAGATATGCACCAACTCTAGCTTGATCTTTGCAGCAGGAACTGCTTCGTAAAAGAACAAGCGAACAGCACTAGCAGGGAAGTAATATTACGCTGGCTCAGTGGAGTATACGCTCTCTCGACGTCGGGCGGTCAGCGCTCGTTACTCTGTTCCGATTTCCGAACACCCTTCCAATGCCTCGGCATTGGTACGGATTTGGCAATGTAGATAAGGTGGGCTATTCGAGCTCAGGCAGGTTTCGTGTTTCGCTACATTGGTGAACATCGGGGTTATCGGTATAGGGAACTGCGAAAGTGAAACAGAATGGCGTCACGAAGTTGCGACCACTCACGTCGTGATATTGGACAATTCCCAACTCGACCGCTGTTCCGCTGGCGGGGATCGTGTAGTGAGGCGGGGATGGGCACGCGACCCTTAACCACACCGTCGCAGCAAGATAGGGAAAGGTGTCGGTTGGGGATTTGCTTTCTTCAGCATTCCATGTCACGCGGGATTCGGCAGTTTCGATCTCACTCTTGCAGGTTATGAGAATCTTTTTCGCAGAAGATTTTCCATTGTTTTGAACATTAATTTTTATAAATGGGGGCGTCGCCGCTGATTGTTCGCCCGGTTTCAGTGGAAAGGGTTCGGGCGTAAGAAATGGGCGTTCATCATTGATGCGGCTTTCGTGCGCCTCCCAACTACTCCAGAATGCGGCGCCTGCCGCGGCGACAGCGACAAAAGTACTGGCAATCGTGACCCAGAGTGTGGCTCGTTCTATCTCTTTCCGAATAGTTGAGTGGGACTTGTGCGGAGCCTTGCCGTTCGCCATGGAGGCATACTTAACCACTTCTCCATTGAAATTTCAAGTATTTGTCCGCCATCGTCAACAACGACGAACTTCGGGCGGTAATGGTGTACGTACTCACCTCAATACCAGTCGCCTTCGCCTTGACGTATGCTCCCAACAAGTTGATCGTGCACGAGATGCTCTTTCGCGGCGGTTAGTCACGACACTAGGCAGACAAGAAGAATCACTGTTGATTGCCTTCCGTCATTTACTATTCGTAGATCATCAGAGTCGGGCCGCGTTGTACATTCCTCCGGAGGTCAACCGCATGCCACGTCCTATCACGGAGCAGATTCAAGGAACATATTTTCGTCTCCGATTCACCGTGGCTATCATCGGCCTTCTGTTTCCGGTCATCCTCTACTTTGGTGGACGGATGAATCACTTTGGCCTGCGTGGCTCTATGAGCGCTTATTACTGGGCTACTCAAAACGCGCAGTGCCCATGCGGTGATGACCCAGAACACTCCGGAAAGTGCAAGAAGATCGAGAAGAACAGCAAAGAAGAAACGTCCTGTCTCGCACTGCCGGCGGTTACAGAAGCGGGATCGATGAGGAGTTATTTTGTTGGCCTCCTGTTTGCTGTTGGGGCGATCCTGTATGCAAACAAGGGTTACAGCCGACGGGAAGACATATTCCTGAACATCGCTGGCGTTTCGGCCTGGCTGATTGCTCTCTTTCCGATGCCCTGGACCGGCAAATTACCACCGCTGTACTGGGTGCATTGGGTAGCGGCAACCATATTCTTTTTGGCCATCGCTTCCGTTGCTGCCTTTTGTTCTCATGCCACAGTGGGGTTATAAACGACCCAGCACAAAGAAAGCTCTACATGGGTGCCTACCGTTTCCTTGCGCTGTTGATGATCGCTTCCCCCATCGCCGCATACATCCTTAACGCTCACATCCTCCGCAAGGACAACGCTATCTACTGGGTCGAGCTCTGCGGCATCTGGGCCTTCGCGGCGTACTGGATTGTCAAGGGTATTGAGATGTCGGGACCTGATACGGAAAAGAAAGTCGCGGCTGGAGTATGCTATGACCCACCCAAGTTGAACATCGCAGCAAGCCTGAAGAGCATGTTGTCCGGCGGAACCAGCCCGACGACTCGAACTCCTCCCTCAGCATGAGCAGCTTCCGTTATCTTCTCTGTCCAATCAACGACCCGTAAGTGAAGGTACCCTCACCGCTATTCCCACCGCGAATGAACTCGTCCAGAACGTTTCGTTGGGCGGTTTACCGCTGTAACTGGATGGAAGTGTGTCCCCAACCTTGAAGCCTTGCGTCAGTCGAGTGTCATGGCCGTAGTGCCAAAGTGCACTCACCATCAGTCCACGCCAAGATAGTGAAGGTCCGGCCGCAAAGTCCGCCGAGACGGTATTAGGGTTCACTCCTACGGCTCCAGTCAGATAGGCTGCAGATCGCCAACGTGTCCATGAAAGATCCTTAGTAATGCGATAGTTCGCGGCGGCGAAGGGGACGACCGTGGGATGCAGGATATTCTGAGTAATTATGCCGCCATTCGATGCGGAGAATGACCTTACGGCAAGGGTCGAAAAGAACGTGCCCACCGACGCTTCCCACTTGGAATCACCATAAAGCACCGTGACCGTAGCGATTGCTTTTTTGGTGGTGAGGGTCGGAACGGCCTCCTGGGCGTTTTGGACGAGATTAAGAACATCTATTGAGTAGGTGATTTGTCGTGTAACAAGTTTCGGATCTAAGGTCTGAGGGTCTTTCAATGGAAACAAAGTAACATCTTTCGTTTGCCACTTCAGCACATCTTCCGGAGCATGGGTTGGATCGCTGCAATATGCACCGGCATTCTCAAAGGACGGAATATCCTCAAGGCGGAATCGATATGCGGTCAGATCTTTGGCAATACCGTCTGTAACAGCGAGCGCGGCAACCAATTTCTCAACCGTAGTGTTAGTGACACTGAGTGGCCTCGAATCTGTGCTGCTAGTCGCATATTTTCCAACAGCTCCAATGCTGTTGGAAAGCTGAATCTCCTCGGCTGCCAGCTCGCCAATCTCCTGCTCCAGCTTCATTTTGTCGCAGAGTATCTGGAAATTCGTCGAAGCCAATTCGATCACTTCGTTCGAGTGTGAATCGGGTGAAACCATCGGTTCCAACTGCAAATAGATTTTTCTGGACTTCCGTACAAAGTCAGACAAGCATCGACCGTAGAGTTCTGTTGCGGCGGTGAGGTTGACGGCAGAGGCGGGCGTGCTTTTGATTATATTCTCCGGAGTGCAATCAGGTGGAGGCAGTTTCGCTTGATCAAGGGCGTGAATCTGGAGGTTCTTCAAAGGAGTAAGCAAACCTCCGACGATTGAAGATGCCACATCCGGGGACAAAGCGAGCTGCCCGCTGGTGTAGTCCATGAAGTATCGCTCGAAATAGTACGGATTCTTGACCACCACCGTAAGTGTCTGACCCGGATACATCTGGATCGTCGGAGGGGCCAGAGGATTCCTTCGGTCGATCGTTAGCGTACAACTCGCATTTGTTTTTGCGATTGAGCATTCATCGGCATGAGCAGGGATGGTATTACTGATAAACAGCACAGCGACAGATACCAGAATCCTGGCGAGACCTCTCCCGTACGAAATAGCTTCCATTTCACGGCCTCCGGGCAAGAACATGATTATGAGTCCTTTTTCCGCAAACCCTGTGAAAAATTTCTCTCGAATTACGTTTTTCTGATTTGTTATCGCTCGGGACCGATCGGGTCGAATACCGTGTGATGCTCGCCGGATTGTCAGTTATTCGGAAATTGACCCCACCGCCACTTGGACGCCTTCTTGACCGACTGGATGTAGGCGCGTAGTATCGGCCCAAACTGCAGCGGTT
>PLBX01000188.1:0-2002 GCA_003135495.1 Acidobacteriaceae bacterium
ATTCTTCGCCATGATGGTGACAGCGACAATGATAGGGACGTAGTTGCGAGTCTCTTTCGGGAGCACGTTGCGGTTATAAAGCTCCCAGAAGTCGGCGTATCCGGTGCGCTTCACGGCCGACTGGACGGTGCCGGGGCCGGAGTTGTANNGTGCTGGCGCCTGAGTTGTAGGCGGCCATGGCCAGGTACCAGTCTCCGAACTGATTGTAGAGATCGTGGAGGTGGTGTGCCGCAGCGTGAGTGGCTTTTTCGGGATCCTGCCGATCATCGACCCACCAGCTGCGTTCTAACCCGTAGCCTTTGGCACGGCTGCCCATAAACTGCCACATGCCTCGCGCTCCCGCGCGAGAGACAGCTAAGGGATGAAATCCAGATTCAGCTTGCGCCAGATAGATGAGCTCTTGCGGAACGCCCTCTTCGCGCAGAACGCGGCGAATCATGTCTTCGTAGCGGCCCGAGCGGGCTAAGCCGTGTTCAATTGTGCCGCGCCCGCGTCCGGAGAAATAATTTATGAAACCCGCGACCTGATCGGTCATAACCAGGGGCAGGTCAGAACGCGTGTTTTTAATTTCAGCTTCGGCTTTAGCCTTGACATTTTGATCGACGGGCGGGTTCAGTTCGTTGGCCTCGTCGATGGGCGCCGGTTCCGATTTCTGCTCTCCGAAGCCATCGCCTTGCTGCAGCGCTGCTAGTTCGATCCCGTTGATGCCGTCGACAATGCGGTCGAGTTCGTGCTGCAAACGGTCGTCGGTGTGGAGGTCAATTCCACTTCCCAGCAACTGGTTGAAGGCCGAATCAAAGTCTTGCTTGGCAGCTTCAAGATGGCCGGCGTGGTATTCATCTTCTCCAGTCTTGTATTGCCTCTCGACGATGGCGATGAGGTCAGCCACCGGATCGACGGAGAGTTCGCGCGGCGTTGGCCGGCTGGACTGGGATTTGGCGTCGGCTGACGCTGTAGTCGAGTTTTTGGCCGCGGCGGTTGTCGTTCCCTGCTTGGTTCCCTGCTTTGTGGCCGGCTTTTGCGATTGCCCGTTCGAAGGATTCTTGGAGGCCACCAAAGTCGGCGCTTGCGCATGGGTTGGAGGCGCCACCGAGGCAGGCTTTTGCGCGCTCTGGCAGGCGAGGCTCGCCATCAAAGCAGCCGCGACCGGTGCGGAGAGAATGATCGCCAAATACGGGTGTGAAGAAAACCTCATATTTTCAGAAACTTGCCGCCGCCATTCATCGCAATTCTTTGGGACCACGGCCCACAGACCCCGCCCCCGCTTATGAGATGTTACTATCGCAAAATTCGTTGGGTCAACGCCACCTAAGACACGTCAGGGTCATTACCTTAGGAACCGGCTCGGCATATTACCCCGGCGTAGTCAGCCATAGCAAACCCCAGCGTAGATTGGGCAAAAGTCGGGTGCAGCGAAAAGAATGCGTAGCGGCGGACGCATTCGTCCGCCCCGCCAGGGTTTCCCAAAATCAACGTTCCCGAAATCACCACCGCGCGAGTCTTTTGCATTTCCGATATCATCGAAACCGACTATGAAAGCAATCCAGATAAAGCAAACCGGCGGCCCAGAGGTCATGGAACTGGCCGACGTGCCGGTACCGCAGCCGAAGTCCAACGAAATCGTGGTGAAGATCAAAGCGGCCGGCGTTAATTTTATTGATGTCTACAACCGCGAAGGCCGCTACAAGGCGCCGCTGCCGCTGGTTTTGGGGCAAGAGGGCGCGGGCACGGTGATAGCGATCGGCTCTGACAGCCACGGCTTTTCGGTCGGCGACCCGGTAGCCTACGCATCGGTTCTCGGCAGCTATGCCGAATACGCTGCCGTGCCCGCCGATCGACTGGTCAAGATTCCGTCGGGAGTGTCGGAGCGCGACGCGGCGGCGGCGATGCTACAGGGCATGACGGCGCATTATCTTTCACACGATACCTATCCGCTGAAGAAGGGCGAAACCGCGCTGATTCATGCGGCGGCTGGCGGAGTGGGATTGCTGCTGGTGCAGAT
>PLBX01000188.1:2019-2517 GCA_003135495.1 Acidobacteriaceae bacterium
GGCGGCAAGGGCGTCGATGTCGTCTACGATTCGGTGGGCAAAACGACATTTGATAAGAGTCTGAACGTGCTGCGTCCGCGTGGCATGATGGTGCTCTTCGGAGGATCGAGCGGCGCGGTACCACCGTTTGATCCGCTGGTGCTGACGCAGAAGGGATCGCTATTTCTGACTCGACCGTCGCTCGGGAATTACATCGCCACGTCGGACGAATTGCAACAGCGCGCGGCCGCGGTGCTCGGAATGATAGCCGACGGCAAGCTGAAGTTGCGGATCGAACACACTTATCCGCTGGCGCAGGCGCAACAGGCGCATCGCGATCTAGAAGCGCGAAAAACTACAGGCAAACTGCTGTTGCTGCCATGAATGCAGCGGTGTTAGTGGAGTGCCGGGCATCGCCCGGCCCATTCCAATCCTATGCTCTTTGAGCAGTTAACCAGCCCGTGCCATCCTGCGAGAACTGCTAACCAGCCGCTTTCTGTAGAGACGGGGCTCGCCCCG
>PLBX01000188.1:2530-2751 GCA_003135495.1 Acidobacteriaceae bacterium
TTCAAATACGCAGGCAATTCTTTCTCGCAGCGCTCATCGCGAATCGCCGCGCCAACCGTAACGTCCAGCGGAATCACTCCCGCCCAAGTCGGAAACGAATAATCCTCTTCATCGTCCACCGCTGGTCCCACTCTCACTTTCGCGGAGAATTCGGTGATTGGCAGCCGCAGCACCGATGTCGCCTTCAACTCTTTTTCATTGGGCTGGCGCGAGTCGTCCCA
>PLBX01000454.1:0-2509 GCA_003135495.1 Acidobacteriaceae bacterium
AAGTGATACCAGAGCGCCATCACCGCCTGTCCGCCGAGGCTATTGGAAAAAATCTGCGCCATGCCGACCGCGAAAGCGGGCGCTCCTCCGGTGCGGTTAAACAGGGTCTGCTCGCCAACTGCGTGCGCCAGTGCTGCCATCTGCGCCGCCGTGACCGGGAATCCCCACGCGCTGATGGTTGAAGCTGCGGCTTCAGGCGCTTGGCCAACGATGCCAGCCGGACTATTCACGGCAAAATAAATTCCCGGTTGCAGTACCGAAGCCGCGATCATCGCCATGATTGCGACCATCGATTCCGCCAGCATGCCGCCATAGCCCACGAAGCGCGTTTCAGTTTCGCGACGAATTAATTTTGGAGTCGTGCCACTCGAAATCAGCGAATGAAATCCGCTTATCGCCCCACAAGCAATGGTTATGAAGGCAAAAGGAAAAATGGTTCCCGCAAATACCGGGCCGCTGCCATCCGCAAAGCGCGTCAGCCGCGGCATGTGCAGTGACGGTCGCAGCGCCACGATGCCCAGCGCCAGCAAAGAGATTGTCCCCAGTTTCACGAACGTGCTCAGGTAATCGCGCGGCGCAAGCAGAAGCCATACCGGCAGAGTAGAGGCGGCGAATCCGTAAATGATGATAAGAATCGCCAGCGTGGGAGCGGTAAGAGTGAAGATCGCCGCCCACGACGGAGTTTGTGAAACCCACCGCCCGCCGAAGATGGCAGCGACGACCAGAACAAATCCAAGAAGAGAAGTTTCGAGCACTTTGCCCGGCCGAATGCGGCGCAGATAGACGCCCATCAGCACCGCGATAGGCATGGTCATGGCAATGGTGAACGTTCCCCACGGACTCGACTTAAGAGCATTCACGACAATGAGGGCCGTTGCGCCTAAAAGAATTACGATGATGCTCAGAACCGCGATGTAGGCGACAACCCCGCCCACGCGGCCGATTTCCGACTTCGCCATTTCGGTTAAGGATTTGCCGTCGCGCCGCACCGAGAAGAGAAGTATGACGAAATCCTGCACGCATCCGCCAAGCACCGCGCCCGAAATGATCCACAGAGTGCCCGGCAGATAACCAAACTGTGCGGCCAGCACTGGACCGACGAGCGGCCCGGGACCTGCGATCGCGGCGAAGTGGTGTCCGAATACGACCCACTTGTTCGTCGGAACGAAGTCGCGCCCATTATCGAAACGCTCCGCCGGAGTAGCGCGCTTGGGATCGAGCCCCAGTACCTTAGCGGAAATAAAGGCGCTATAAAAGCGATAGCCGACGGCGTAAGTTGCGACCGCGGCAACCACCAGCCAGAGCGCGTTGATCTGTTCCCCGCGATGCAAGGCTATGGTCGCTAAGGCGAACGCTCCGAGCAGGCTTATGGTGATCCAAAGAAGAATACGCAATATTTTTGGCATGAGGGACGATCGGTTAGCCGATAATTTTAAACGTTCTCTCTCTCGCTCTCTGTACTGTTTGCCGTATTGTGTGGGAAAAGCAGCGCGGTCCGCAAGCAACTACTTCCGTATCGGGTAATCTCCGCGATACCTTTAAATACGCGCGCGTCGAACATGTGCGAGCATCTGTCAGCCAAAACAGCGTGATAATCTAATGACAATCGGGGCCAACGAATAGATCAACTGGGATAAATGTCGTCCGCGAATTGTCTCCTTCGCGTGGCAAAAATCATATTAGGAGCAGGCAATGAAAATTGGAGTCCTGACTGGTGGCGGTGACTGTCCTGGATTAAACGCAGTTATTCGGGCCATCGTGCGCAAAGGCAGCTTCCATTACGAAGATGATTTTTTGGGTTTTGTCGAGGGCTGGCGCGGGTTACTCGAAGACAAGACGATGGATCTGAGCCTCGAGGCCGTGGGTGGCATCCTGCCGCGTGGCGGCACCATCCTCCGCACTTCGCGCACCAACCCCGCGAAGCATGAGGGCGGACTGCAGAAATGCGCCGACAATCTAAAGAAGCACGGCTGTGACGCACTGATTGCGATTGGCGGAGACGACACGNNAAGACGATCGACAACGATCTTTCCGGTACCGACTTCACTTTCGGATTTGATACGGCTGTCAACGTTGCGAGCAATGCCATCGACCGCGTACATACGACTGCCGAGGCACACAATCGTGTAATCGTGGTGGAAGTGATGGGCCGTTCCGCGGGATGGATCGCGGCGTACAGCGGAATTGCCGGCGGCGCCGACGTCATTCTGATTCCTGAGATTCCGTTCGATATCGACGAAGTTTCCGAACTGATTCGCCAGCGTCACGCGCGCGGAAGATATTTCAGCATCATCGTTGCCGCCGAGGGCGCAAAATTTAAAGGCGGCTCCGAGGTGCAGGATGGCGCCACCGACGAACGCGATGAGTTCGGGCATCCGCGGCTGGGTGGAATCGGTTCTGCCGTAGCGCGTGAGATCGAGAAGCGTACGGGGTTCGAGTCCCGCTCGGTGGTGCTCGGCCACATCCAACGCGGTGGGACACCAAGCGCCTTCGATCGCGTGTTGGCAAC
>PLBX01000454.1:2528-19873 GCA_003135495.1 Acidobacteriaceae bacterium
TTCTCGATGCTGCTACCGGGATCCTTGACAAGCTTGACTACAAGACTTCCAAGGTTTCCTGAGAAAGGGCTCGCTGAAAGATTTCTCATTACACATTGCCACAGCAGCGTTCAACGGGGCGAGCCCGTCTCTACATTGGTTCAAAAAGGTGCAGCCGTGGCGGGATTTGCTTGGCATTAAACGCTATTTGAGGGCATACTACTCAGCATTGGTTCGCAAGATTGTTCGGCAATATTGTTAAGCAAAGCTTGGTTAAACAAAGATCGTTAAACAAAGATTGGTTCGACAACTCTCCCAGACGATTACGATTTCGAGGACGCTCCAGTGCACATGTACCAAAACACTCAGCCTGAGAACCATCTGGAACGACTGACCCCCGCCCCATCGGAGCTTGCTTCCCACGAAGCCGAAGTGCAGCGCAAGCGAATGCTGATCGCTTTGGGAATCCTGCTAGTGGCACTGGTAGCGGTGGTTCTAAAAGACTGGGACTTCTGGTTCCCGCCGGACGCTGAAGTGCAGGAAGCCGCTGTTCGCCACCACGCCAGCAATCTGAGTGTGCCCGCCGCAACACCCGCCCCGGTTATGGCAAAGCCTGACCGCAAGCCAGTCAAGGCCTCTACACCCACACCTGCACCGCCGCAAGCTCCCTTGTCCGCAACTGCTGAGCGCGCCGCATTGCCTCCTTTGCAGGTTGAGGTCGTGGCCGGAAATCGACACATGGGTGTGCCCGCGAAAAGCAATGCCATCCACGTAGATGTCGACTCGGGCGCCACCTCTGCTGCCCCCGCAACCGCTGCCAATACGCAGGTTAAATCGACCGAGCGCGTACAACTCTCACCTCAAGCAACCCAGAACGTAACCGTGTCAGTGCCACCAGATTATCCGTTGCTCGCTCGGCAGATGAAGGTACAGGGCGCCGTGAACCTGCGGGCGCTTATCTCGCGTGAAGGATCAATTCAAGAGCTTCAGATCTTAAGTGGACCGGGAATCCTGGCGACTGCGGCTAGGGAAGCCGTAAAGCAGTGGCACTTCAAGCCCTATCTGCANNCGGACACTCTTGTCCGCGAAAGCTGAACCAAAATAAAACTTTTAGGGGACAAAAACGTCGGTCTCAGCCAAAAGAAACAACTCCACGGTCCGCAGATAAGAGTGTACGCGCAGTGCACCCGCGCAAAATTAAACGGGCGTCAGGATTCTTTCGAATCCATGACGCCCGGGCAGCCCTCCCCCAGAACTGCTCAATTGCAATCTAGGATCGTGATCGTGATTTGAAAATGGCACGCGAGTGCCAAATTTGGACCACCAAAGTGCCACTCCACGCGCTTTTCCACAGTTCTACCAAGCCTTGGCGTACCAACTCCTACTCCGATACAACCATCTTGCCGGGCGGGGTTCCGGTAGAAAACGGCGAGTTCAAAATGGTACTCGGAACGCCAGTCGACGGATTGTACGTAAAGCCCGCTACACCGCTTCCAGTGGCGGTTCCAACGTAAAGATAATTGCCGCTCGGATCAAAAAGCGCGAACAGTCCTCCTGCGGTCAAGCTAAAGGGAGAACTCGTTACCGGCGTCAATTGTCCGTTGGTGGTTGTGATTGAAAAACACCATACCGAGTAACTCGAACCGGACGTGATAGCGTAAACAAATCTGCCGCTGGGATCGACCGCAATCGCCGTCGGACCATCCCCCTGGCTCGATGTAAACGGTGAACCTTGAATAGGGGTGAGAGCCCCCGTACTCGGGTCGATGTTGAATCCTGAAATATTGCCAATTGTTGCAACCAATGGATTCAGCGCCGACGGGTTCGTAACGTAAAGGAAGCGCCCGCCCGAATCCACCGTCAGACCGGCGGCTCCCAAACCGGAGAAGATCGGACTATTCGGGACCGTCGTTAGAACGCCACTTGAAAAAGAAAACCCGGTGACCATTCCAATGCCGGGGTTGGTGACGTACACAAAATTGCCCGATGGAGTGATCAGGATTTCGGTCGGATCGCTATTGGCATAAAAGGGCGATCCCGCAACTTCAGACAGCGCCCCAGTGGAGGCATTAATTGAAAAAACGGAAATACTGTTGGAAAAATTGTTACTCACGAGCAAGTACTTGCCTGAAGGATCAATAACCGCATTGTCGGCTCCGTTGCCCGCCGGTGTCGGAGTGGCCGCAAGCGTTAAAGAACCATCGCTTCCCACACTGAAAATAGAGATGGTGTTGGCCTGCGAATTGACCGCGTAGAGAAATTTCTTGGACGGAAGCAGAGCCAAACCCCGAGGCGATGTACCCTCCACTTGTGGCGTTTGCGATCCCATCGTAATAATCCCGGTTGCTCCGTCGATGCTCAGCGTCGCTACCGAACCTCGAGCAGGCAATGTGACATAGGCGAGATGATTGGGTGACACGGTACGACTGGTGCTCCCGCCGCATGAAATAAAAATGCAAGCCGGCGCCAGCGCCAGCGCCGCACCAAGAATTCGGCAAACACCACTTTGTCCTGCCAGCGCGGCACGCGCCGCCCCCAGAAAGCTCATTGGCAAATCTGCTCCTGATATTCGTGGATAGATCGAATAATCGCGTTCGTGTCGTGTTAACTATCGTGCACGAGAAGCCGAGAACTGGCAACTGCGTCTCCACTCTCATCAGCTTCTACTGTCATAATTTATTGGATGCGCGAAGTTATGGTTGTGCTGTGTAGCAACCAAGTGCAGGCCGTCGCGTTACGATGCGGCGCGATCGTATGTTCTAATCGGTAACAGCGATAAAACAAACAATAGTGATAGAAAACGCCGATAAAAGAACTGGGACAAAACTGTCTGATTTTTAAAATTTGCAATTAAAGATTGTATCGTGATCGATATCCACTGCCACATTTTGCCCGAAGTTGACGATGGTCCTAAGTCCTGGGACGTTGCCCTCGAAATGTGCCGTATGGCGGTAGCCGACGGTATTACCCACATCGTTGCCACGCCCCATGCCAACGATCGCTATGTTTACGATCGCGCCTACCTTTCCGGCCTGCTCGATCAACTACGGGAAAAATTCGGCCCCTCATTACAGTTCAGCCTGGGCTGCGATTTTCATCTCTCCTTTGAAAACCTGGAGCGCGTGCTCGAGCATCCGCATAATTACACCATCGGCGACACCAACTACCTGCTCATCGAGCTCAGCAATTACAGTGTCCCGACGCAACTATCCGAATGTTTCACTCGGCTGGCGGATCGCAATCTCACTCCCATCCTCACCCATCCGGAACGCAATCCGATCCTCCAGCAAACCCCGAAAAGAATTTTGGAGTGGGCGGAACAGGGCTGCTTAATTCAGGTGACGTCATCGGCCCTTACGGGGTTTTGGGGGGAGCGTCCAGAGATGATCGCGCGCTGGCTCCTCGACCGTTCCGCCGTNNGGCACGCCAATTCCCTACAGCCCGCGCCCGGTGCTCGATTAGGGCTTGGATTCTTTCAGCAGGACCACGTCGGAATCGGTATGCCCACGCAGAACGCCAAGATTCTTTCCATCCGGCGACCAGTGGAACGATAGAATCTGCTCCGAATCGAATTTTGTGATCTGGCGGCCAGCGGAACCATCGAGGGGCTGAATCCAAACATTATCGACGCCGTTCTCGCGCACGGGATAAGCGAGGGCTTTGCCGTCAATCGTAAATTGAGGCCCCGCGGATATTTGCTGATTAACTTCAAGTATCCGTGGCGTGGTTCGGGTTGTAAGGTCCAGCAAGGCAATTCTCGCTGTTCCGGATCCGGCCTCTGGATTCACGAATTCGACCAGATACGCCAGCAATCTGCCGTCGGGCGAAATGCCCATTCCTCGGCCCGCCTGAAAAGCGCCCTTAACCGCGCTCGCGGGAACCGGTTCGGCTTTGTCGGATCCATCCACTGTTCCATTCAAAGAGACACGCCAAATGTTCGTCACGTCCCTGAAGAAGTAAGCCCAATTGCCCGCGCACACTGGAAAGCGGTCAAAACTCCCATCCGTCAACTGTGTGGGATGAGAGCCGTCCGCATTCACGCGCCAAATGCCAATGGAATTCGTGCCACCGCGGAAGCCCCACGGGAAGACGATGCTCTGCGTGCCGCACGGGGACAGACCGACAATTCCCGCGGCGGGATCGCTGACCAGCACAGTAGGATTTTTTCCGTAAACATCCGTTCGTACCATCCGCGTGCGATCGGACGTCAGCAAATCACCGTCCGACGTCCAATTGAATTGGCTGATATGTTCTCCGTCGACCACCAAGGGACTTGCTGTAGGGGTCATGCTGCCTTCACCCGGCAGAACAAAAAGATTGCTCAGCGCCTTTTGTTGAACGGTCGCCACAGTCTTGCCGTCGGCCGAAAGCGTCAACGTCGAATAGCTGTTCGTGTCACGAGAAATGGGACGCACCCGGCCATCCGACAGCGAGACGAACCCGACCTGGCCGCGGTTGAAGTCAGGACCTTTTTGCTGATAGGTAACGAACAAGCCATCGCCGCCCGGTGACCACTGCAGTGCGGAAACGTTTTTGTCGGAAAAATTAATGGTTTGAATTTTTCCAGTATCCACGTCGAAAAAACTTATTCCGCCGAAAGCGCCGCGCTGAATATCGGGATAGGCGATCTTCTTGCCGTCGGGAGACCACGCCAGCCAGCGCGGGAGGTAGACCAGCGGCTCAATGTGAAGCACTTTTTCATCGCTGCCGTCCAATTTTGCGCTGAGCAGCCGGTACTTGCCCGTCTCGGGATCATTGCCACGGAAATACGCCATGCGGCCACCGTCCGGAGAGAACGCGACGGCGCTGTCCACGTCCTGGGCCACGACTTGCGGAGTTCCTCCCAGTATCGGCGTTCGATAAATATTGAAATCGCTATTGATCGCATTCTCGGCCTTGCGAAAATAAACGTAGTTTCCGTCGGGGAAAAACGCGACGTTTGGAATTGTGGCCGAGGGCGGCACGATTTGCGTGTCGCTGGCGGTAACGATGTTGCGCAGCCACACGCTATTCAGACCTTTATCGTCCATCACCGTGAGCAGATATTTCCCGTCGGAGGAGATAGCCGTGACCACAGCTTTGCTCGAATTTGTAACTTGCGAAATGCTGAAATTTTGGAAAGGACTGGCGGTAGCATGATGAAGCAGCGAGTAAACTCCGAAGCCCGCTGCGGACAGTATGGCCACAGTAGCTAACGCGCCTCCAACCACTCCGAACTTGTGTCGCTTCGCGGCCAGAACCACCGAACTGCTGCTCTGCGAGGAATGCGCCATCACGCTACCAAGAGCTGGAGTTGCCCCACTTATCGGAGAAGCAGATTGCGTCGGGCTGGAGCTGGCAAAAGCGCTAGCGTCCGATCCGCTTTTTGGAGTCGCACGGCTGGAGTCAGTCTCCCGCTTCAGCCGCTTCAGATCCGCACGCATATCGGCGGCGTGCTGNNGGATTGATTCGTACTGCGGCCACAGGTGCGGAATCCAAAATTTCGCGCTGGATCACTCCGGAACTTTCACCCCGGAACGGCAACGTCCCCGTCGCCATCTCGTAGAGCACCGCTCCAAATGAAAAGAGATCGGTCCGTCCGTCCAATTCCTTGGCGCGCACTTGCTCGGGCGACATATAAGAAACTGTGCCCAGTGCAGTTCCGGGACTCGTCAGGTGCGTTTCTATCGTTCCGGTTTCGGTGGCCTCGAAAGGAGTCTTCACTCTCGCCGTATTTACTTTCGCCAATCCGAAATCCAGAATCTTTGCATGTCCGCGCTTGGTCACAAAAATATTGGCGGGCTTAATGTCGCGATGAACAATGCCTTCCGTATGAGCGGCATCGAGCGCATCGGCAATTTCAATCGCCAAGCCGAGCGCGACGTCGGTTTCGATCGGCCTTCCCGCAATGCGATGCTTCAGCGTCAAGCCTTCGAGGAATTCCATCGCAATGAACGCCTGGCCATCCTGCTCGCCAATGTCATAAATAGTGCAAATGTTTGGATGGTTCAACGCGGAAGCTGATTGCGCCTCCCGTTGAAAACGGGCGAGTGCCTGCGCATCACGGGCCACGTCTTCGGGCAAGAACTTGAGCGCGACAAAGCGATGCAACCGCGTGTCTTCGGCCTTGTAGACGACACCCATGCCGCCCCCACCGAGCTTCTCAACAATGCGGTAGTGAGAGATGGTTTGGCCGATCATTTTCTAGCAATCATCATTGTTTACCCAACGTTTAGCCAATCACGGAATCGAAGTATGGTAGGCGGCAGTCGCTGGCAAGTCAATCTCGCAACTCTAAAGAGGAGCGCAACTTCATACTCCCGGGGAATTGCCGGGAGTCGATATGAGTCGACATAAAGAAGCTGACATTCAGATTTGAAATTAGCTAAAGGACGTTCTATCGCTAGTCAGAGCCAGCCGCAGCTATCGCTGAGAAAGATTACTTTCGGCTGACGTCTGTTTGGCTGCGCTCTTGGACTCGGCCGGTGCAGGGCCGCCGGTCGCCATCATTGCGCTTTCCGGATTCAACAGATGATCGTGGTTCGGCCCCAAGCCCAGTTTGATCAGCGCCCGCGAATCGGGAGTAGTCTTGGACTGCCATCCTTGATCAGCCTGATAACGCTGCATGGCGGCTTGAGTCGTGCCATCCCACATTCCCGA
Source organism: Acidobacteriaceae bacterium (assembly GCA_003135495.1). GTDB lineage: Bacteria > Acidobacteriota > Terriglobia > Terriglobales > Acidobacteriaceae > Acidiflorens. The sequence goes on from PLBX01000454.1 coordinate 9,147, forward strand.
CGGCTGACCTTGCATGTAATGCTCGCGGATTAGCGCGGTTTGAATTTCTCGCGCGCGACCGGAATCGATAGCCTGTTGGCCTCGCTTTTTTGTAACTCGCTTCGAACCCTTCTTGCTCTGAGCGCCTTTGCCGCTCTTTGCCGAGCTATGAGTTGATGTTCGTTTCGTGACTTGCTTCGGAACCGAAGGATGCGACGGCTTGCTCGTTGTAGCCGGAGTATCGGCCGCAACCGCAAGACTTGAGACGCAAAGCACCGCACTCAAGCTCACTCCGTGCCAACGTCGAATTTGATTGCGTAATCGCATTTGATAACTTGCCAGTCGGCAAGGGACTTTTTATATCACGTTTCCGGCCAGTCGCAACACCTCGGTCACTTTCGTCAAAAACCGAGCGGTACTGGACTACGTCTATGGTCTATGAAACCGCGACTTCGCGCCAGTACCGCCGGGTTTGATTACTGGTTACGGAAGTGTACCTGCCAGGAAGATCGTTCCATCCTGCGACCTAGCGCCTCGCGGCCGCACCAGGAAAACCACGTCCTGTCCGCTCTTCATCGATTTCTCGATCTTCGTGAAGTCATCAGGATTATTTACCGGCTGCTTGTTCACTTCCAAAACAACGTCCCCGCGATTCAAGCCCAGATCCTCCGCGAATGATCCTTGTTTGACGTCTTGTACGACCACGCCTTTACCGGCCGTGATGCTAAGCCGATCCGCCAAGTCGGGAGTGATACTGCGAACGGTCACTCCAAACTTACTAGCCTTTGGAGCTTCTTCGCTCTGGTTTTCATCCTCTTCGCCGAGGCGCGAAGCAAACAGCTTCGAGCGATCGGCAATCGTGACCGTCGTATCCTGCTTCTTTCCGTTTCGCACGAAAGCAAGCTTCGCCTTCGAGCCGGGCTTACGGGCAGCAATATCGGCAACCAACTCGTCGCCGCTCTTCACTTCCCTGCCATCGACGGACGTAATCGTGTCGCCGATCTTAAGGCCGGCCTCGTCAGCGGGACTGCCTGACACGACATTCGATACCGTCACGCCCGATCCGTAAATGTGCGCGATCGCCGGATTTGGCTGCGCCGAAAATTCAATCCCAATCGATCCGCGTGAGACGCGGTGCTCCGGTCCAATCAACTGGTTGTAGACCTGCGCTACGGTGTTCGAAGGCATGGCAAATCCAACCCCTGCGTAGGAACTGGTTTCCGTCAAGATCGCGGTGTTAATGCCGATCACTTCACCCGCCATATTGACCAGCGGCCCGCCCGAATTGCCGGGATTAATAGCCGCGTCGGTTTGAATGAAGGATTGAAACTGCCGGTTAGGTACGATATTGCGCCCCTTGGCCGAGACGATCCCCGCTGTCACCGTTTCCTGCAGTCCAAAGGGACTGCCAATGGCAAGAACCCAGTCACCAACCTCCATGCCATCCGAGTTACCTAACTTTGCAGTCGGAAGCGCATGATCGACTTCAATCTTGATCACCGCCAAATCCGTCTCCTGGTCCATGCCGATGAGCTTTGCATCGTGGCCGGGAGAAGCCGGGTTTTCATCCTGCAATTTCACCCGAATCCGATCAGCTTTTTCAACCACGTGCCGGTTCGTGACGATATAGCCCTTGGAGTCCACAATCACCCCAGAACCAAGCGATCGTTGCCGGATCGAGCCCGCCTCCGGGCCGCCCTGTCCGCCTTGTCCGCCAAAAAATTTGTCAAAGAAGTCCTGGAACGGGCTGTCTTCCTCGCCATTCCCCTGATCCTGATCGGGGTCCGGACGCACTGATCGTCCCCGCCGGTGCGGGTTTTTTACTGTCGATTCCGTGTTTATGTTGACGACGCTCGGCTCCAGTTGCTTCGAAATCTGCGAGAAAGCGTTCGACAGTTGCTGCGGCGCAGGAATGGATAATGGCGTAGCATCGGAGGACTTCGCGCCTTCCTTGCCTTTGACCCCGTAGGAAACTACCGTTCCGATTAGAATGCCGACGGTGAGCGTGACCAGAATGGTAAGTGTGTATGCCCAACGATTGGCCTTAAAACGGGCCAAGAAAGCGCTTTCGCGCGATTCCATTTGTTCCTCCTAAAATTGCCTGACTTTTTATTATACCTTCGGCCTGGGACGGAGTCGGTAAGAACTGGCCAAAACAGTTAGACGCATAAAATGCCCTTGGCGTTTCGATCCCCTGCGAGTTGTTGCAAGGATTTGTAGCAAAGCATCGCGTTAGGCGAATTCGTATCTCCAAATCAATTTAGCAAGAGTCGCATCAGGGCATCACGTGAGCCAGATTCGTATCAGGGCATCGCTTAAGCGATGCCGAAACCCGGCCGCTTGAAAGCGCCTTTAGGCGCTGCGCGGGCAGCCGTGTCAAATCCGGTGCCACCGACAATCATCGATAATTTGCCATTAACAGAAGACCTTAAACTCGTTGCTCAGATTCTTAGCGTTACAAGCGCCAGGAACAACCCTGTGTACCCGGCAATTACCAGTAGCACCAGCAGCGCCCCGAAACTTAACACATTGAACAGTCCCCAAGGCTTTTGCACCGCACCAAACGCGAGCTTCCACAGCCCGATGCTGCTCACCATAGCGCACGGCGGAAGTATGATCAGTCCAATCACCCGTCCGTGGGCAAATTGCGGAAAGACAATCAGGAACATCACCGTGGGCAAAAAAACCAGCGCGGGAACGATCGCCAACGGCGCGCCCACGAGAAATTCGTGTTCCCGCTCCTTCGCAGTCATCTGAATCCATAAGACGATATCCGATGATCAGGTCATCTGAAATGCCTTCAGATGGCCGTTCGTCCGGTCATTTCCCCTCGTATACCGTCTTGCCTCCTACCACTGTACGTAAGACTTTAGCCTGCAGCAGCTTCGCCGGCTGAGCCGCGGTGATGTCCTGATCGAGCACAACAAAGTCAGCGAGCATCCCAGGCTCGAGCTTGCCTTTTTGCTTTTCCGCGAACTCGGCAAACGCCGCGGCCGTTGTATAGGAGGCAATAGCTTGTTCGATGGTTATTTTTTCAGCCGGATAATAGGTTTTTCTGCCATCCTCGCTCATGCGCGTAATCGCCGCGTATAGGCCACGGAATGGCGTCACGGGCTCGACTGGATAATCAGTGCCAAAAGCCAGCACAACTCCATGCCGAAGAAAATCGGCCCACGCGTAAGAATGCGCGGCGCGTTTCGCTCCCAAGCGCGACTCCGCCCAATTCATGTCGGTAAGCAGGTGGCTGGGCTGCATCGAGGCAATCACTTTGAGCTCTTTGAAGCGCAAAATCTGCTGCGTCGAAGTCACCTGCGCATGCTCGATTCGAAGCCGGTAATCGTCGCCTCCATCCATCGCTTTCACCTTCGCTTCTTTCGCCGCTTTTTCAGCTTCAGCAAACGCATCGAGCGCCATCTGCACGCCTTTATCGCCGATGGCGTGAAAACCAAGTTGATATCCCGCGAGCACCCGCTCCTTCGCCATCGCATTCAGCTTGCCCGCCTCGTATTGCGGAAGCCCGCTGTTCTGCGGATCGTCGTTGTAAGGCTCAAGCAGCGCCGCCGTCTTCGAACCGAGTGATCCATCCATGAAGCCTTTCAGCATGCCCGTGTGAAGCATGTTGTCGGATGCAGGATGCGAGTCGCGTTTCTTGTTCAACACGTCGATCGGTTCGTCGAAGGGCAACCACTCTGAAATTCTGGCCGTCAGTTTTCCCTGGCGCTCCAGCTCTTCATAAATTTGAAAGTCTTCCCATTGCGAAAAGTCCTGCGCTGACGTGATGCCGTGACTTGCAAGGTCCGCCAGAGCCGTTTCGATTGCCTGCCGCCGCTTTTCGTGGGTCGGCTTTGGAATCACCGCTTCCACCGCCTCTTGCGCCTTCTCGCGCAAAATGCCTGTCGGAGTACCGCTCTCGTCACGATCGATTTTCCCGCCCTCGGGATCCTTGGCTGCAACAGTTACGCTCGCCAGTTGCAACGCCCGGGTATTGGCAACACCGATATGCCCATCCACTCGCTCGAGATAAACCGGATGCTTTCCGCTCACTTCATCCACATCCCATCGCGTGGGAAGCACTTTGACCGGCCACAAGGTTTCGTCCCAACCTTCGCCTACAATCCATTCTCCCGGCTCGGCGGTTTCAACCTTGGCGGCCAGGCGATCGCGAAATTCATCCAGCGTCTTCGCGCCCACCAGATTCACATTCGCCTTTTCCAGACCGGCGCTGGCTAGATGCATGTGAGCGTCATTGAATCCGGGCATCACGAAGTGCCCGTCGAGATCGATGATTTTCGTCTCCGAACCCTTGAATTTCATGACCTCATTGCGAGTGCCCACAGCCAGAATTTTCTCGCCGGATATGGCAAGGGACTCATCACGCTTGCCCGAGCCCAACGACGCCGAAGCATCAACCATTCCGGTGTAGATGTTGCCGTGGATGTAGATTACGTCCGCTTTCGGCTTCAGCGTCGTATTCGCATTTTGTGCCGGCGCGCCACAAGCCGCCACCAACACCGCAATCAGGGTGATTTCTTTCATCATTCCTTTATCATTCTCCGGCTCCAGACAGTGTGAGCATTGTAAGCAGAATGCGCCTCAGTCCTAGCTCTCTTCCGTTGCAGTCGAACCATTCTTGCAACGTGTGCGCGCCCCCTCCAGCGCCTCCTCCTCCGATCGCAATAGCCTCACGCCCAAGCGAAAGCGGAATGTTGGCATCGGTCGAGGCGCGCTGTACTTGGGCAGCATTTCCGAGCTGGCTGTCCACGGCGTGAATCACTTTGAAGAGCCGCGACTCTCGTGCCAGTTCGCCAGCCGGACGATTTCCAATTTCCACCACTTCGCTCTGCACCCGTTGAGGCTTGCGAACGCCATGCTGCGCGGCGGTGTAGTTTTCAGCCGCGATTGCCCGATCGAGCGAATCGCGCATGGCCCGTTCCAGACGGTCGATCTCAGCCATCGAAGTTGAGCGCAAATCAACCCGCATACTAGCGGATTCGGGGATCGAATTCACCGACGTGCCCCCTCGAATCACCCCCACATTAAAAGTTGTTTTCGGCGATGCCGGCACCGGCGTGTGGCTGAATAACTCAATGGCGCGAGAAAGCGCAAGAATCGGACTGGGCGCGCCAAAATCGCTCCAGGAATGTCCTCCCGGGCCGCGTACTATGATCTCGAAACGGCGGCTCCCCAAAGCCTCTGCCACAATAGTGTCAGCCCCGGCCCCGTCTACAATTACGCTATAAGCGATGGCGTCCCGCCAGCGGGGAGTCGCAAAAACGTGGCGCATGCCCCGCAGATCTCCTTCACCCTCCTCTCCCACATTGCCGATAAATAAAAACGGCATACCATGGGAGACTCGCGCGCTTGTCAGCACGCTGGCGACGGCGAGCATGGCCGCGATTCCAGCGCCGTTATCCGCTACTCCCGGACCATACAGCCGGCTCCCCTGCCGCCGAATGTTTAGCGGCGTAGACGCGGGAAACACGGTATCAATATGGGCGCTGAGCGCCACGAAACGCCTCCCGACTCCGGCACGAACCCCAAAAACGTTGCCCACTTCATCGATCTCTACGGGATCGAGCCCGAGCTCGCGAAAACGATCTGCGAGCCATGCTCCTCGCGCAGACTCTCCAAACGGTGGCGCAGGAACCTGCGTTGCCTCTAATTGCCACTGTGCAAACTGGGTTTCCTGGGAACGAAATCGATCAAAGGCCGCACGCACTTCGGGCGAGCTAGTAAGCCGGGCTACCTCGTCTTGCACCGTGGGATATAGCTCAGGAGCTGCCACTTACGGGTTAACTCCTATCATTCGCGCAAACATCGTAAAGTCCACTCATGTTCTTTCGCCAATTCGGTGGTTTTATCTTATAACGTGCCCGCGATTGTACCGACCGTTTTAACGTACACTTGCATCCAATGTACCGGCGTAACGTCGGAAGGCATGTCGGCGCTTGCAACTTCAGTGAGAACAGCGCCCAGATCGTTTGCAGTTATTTGCACAACTGGCTCGATCGGCGTCCCCTAGCGCTTCCCGTCGAATCCCGCGCCCAGAAGGTAACACGATGAACAATGTCGATCTGAAGTCTCTCGCCGCAAACCGCACTGTCAGAATTGTTGGCATCGTGATTGGGGTTCTGATTCTTCTTCTTATCGCAATCCCCCTATTCGTGAACGTCAACAACTTCCGCCCGGAGATCGAATCCAGCCTTAGTTCGGCTTTAGGACGTCCCGTCAAAGTTGGCAATCTTAGTCTCAGCATCTTCTCCGGCAGCGTTAAGGCGGATCAATTGACCATCGCCGATGATCCCAAATTCAGCAATTCGCCCTTTATTCAGGCCAAAGCGCTAGCCGTAGGCGCCGAACTGATGCCCCTGATTTTCAGCAAAAAGCTCAATGTCACTAAGATCGTCATCGATCATCCCGAGATTTTTTTACTGCGCAACGCCGACGGCGTGTGGAATTTTTCCTCCATTGGCGGTCAGGCCTCAAGCAGTCAGCCAGCGAACGCTCCGAAAACTTCTTCCAACGCGCCGTCTAACTCGAACATCAATATTGCCAAGCTTGACGTGAATGATGGAACCGTTACCGTTGGCTCCAGCACCGGGAAGCGCAAGCCAATCGTCTATAACAACGTCAATATCAGTGTTCGCGATTTCTCTTTCAGCAGCTCCTTCCCGTTAACCGCATCGGTGGGCTTGCCCGGTGGCGGAAGCCTCAAAATAGAGGGCACTGCCGGCCCCATCAACGCCACAGATTCCGCTCTTACCCCGGTGCAGGGAAAGCTGCACATGACCAAGCTCGACCTCTCGCAATCGGCGCTCGTCGATCCAACCCTGGGGATCACCGGCTTCGCCGATTTCGATGGCACATTGACCTCCGATGGTCACATCGCCAAGGCGAGCGGGACGATCAAAGGCACCTCCTTGAAACTCGTTCCCGCCGGTAAGCCCGCAGGTGAACCCGTACAGATCGTTTTCGCAGTCGATCATGATTTAAAGAATGAAACCGGAAAGATAGCGCAGGGAGACATTAGCGTCGGAAAGGCGGCCGCAAAACTTACCGGCACTTACAACATGCATGGCGACACAACTGCCATCCAGACAAAACTAGCGGGAGACGGAATGCCAGTAGACGACGTCGAAACAATACTCCCCGCATTCGGCGTGATTCTTCCCACCGGTTCCCAGCTTAAAGGCGGAACAGTCTCCGCCGAGATCAACTCCAACGGACCGCTGGACAAATTAGTTTCAACGGGCTGGATAAAAATGAACAACACAGCTCTGGCCGGTTTCAACCTGGGTTCAAAATTATCGACCCTATCGGCGCTTACCGGAAAGCAGCCGGGAACGGGCAATGATACCCAGATTCAGAATCTGAGCTCCGATGTTCGTTACGCTCCCGACGGCACTCGCCTCGACAAAATTAACCTGGTGATCCCGTCATTGGGGACCGTCACTGGCGCGGGAACAATCAGTCCCAATAATGCCCTCTCATTCAAGTTGGTTGCCAATCTGAGCGGTGGCGTCGGAGGCGGACTCACCAAGGCCGCAGGAATGGGTTCAGGCGGCGTTCCCATCGATGTCGGAGGCACAACATCAAATCCCACCTTTACTCCTGACATGAAAGGCGTGATGGGAAATAAGCTTAAGGGATTGGTGCCTGGAGGCAAGAGCAGTCCCCTGGGCGGATTAGGTGGACTCTTGGGAAAGAAACCCTAAGTGGTAGCCATGGCGGAGGAGCTGTGCATCACTGCACACTCCTCTGCTGTCTCTATTATCTCCGGTCTATNNGGAATATAGTGCGCAAATGCGATCGCTAGGAGAAACGAATAGGCCGGCACGAAATTAAAAGAATCCAGTTGGATGGTTGAGGGCAAAACCTACGCCGAAGGACGCTGAGTGACCTTCGGCATGATGCCAGCGCGAATCTACCGCACCCGATGAAGAGCCAATTCACCGCTGCGCGTTTCCAATCTCTGCATGCTATCCAGAATTGTAGCAATCACACTCTCGTCCCCGACCACCGTGTTGATCATCAGGTGATACAAGCTGCGCGTCGGCCAGTCAGAATTGAAATAATGTTTAATGTAGGCGATCCGCTCTTTGTCCACATTGTTGACCAGATCTTCTGCTTCTTCACGCTTTCGTCCCATGGCGAGTACACGGCGAATCTTTTCTTCATGCGGAGCGTAAGTGAAGACGCGAAATGTATCCTCGCGGTCACGCAGGAAATATGGAGCCCCGCGCCCCACGATTACAGCATTTCCCTGTTCCGCGATGTTGCCCGTTATCTCTTCCATCATGGCAATCATGCGATCCGTATCAAAGGCCCGCGAATTGGCCATCGGCATTCCGCGTTCATAACTGCCGCGCCAGAAAGTTTTCGCCAGTCGATAAAGCCGCCCATCGACACGCTCATCGCAAAGCGCCACCGCCGCTTCCGTCACCTCCGCGCGCTTTGCGATCTCGCAAGTGAGTTGCTGGTCCCACAGTTTCCATCCCAGCCGACGCGCCAGTTCGGCCGCAATTCCACCGCCGCCGCTGCCAAATTCGCGTTCCAAAGTGACGATCCGAAACATGGCGAACTCCCTTCGTCCTTACTATGGAGCGACGGGCATCTCGCCCGTCCAACCACGCTCAACTCTCCACTACTAGCCGTTAGATGCAATTAATGGGCCACGATCTCGCCCCCAGGCTTGACCTTCTTGATCATAAAAACGCACGGAATCAAACACGCAATCACCACGCCCAGCAGCCAGAAATTATCGATGTAGGCTAGCATGGTCGCTTGTCGTTCCACATTGGCCGCCAGCATGGCATAGGCATGCTGCAGTGCCGCTCCCGGACCGTACCCACCTCCTGCGAAAGTAGAGGTCATGCCCTTCAAGGTCGACTGCAGCTGCGGATTAGCGGGATTTATTTTCTCTACCAACTGCACCTGGTGAACCTGAGCGCGCCGGGCAAGCATGGTAGTAACGAACGAAATCCCCACGCTCCCCCCAATATTCCGGGCGAGGTTCATCAATCCCGATGCCGCATTATTCTTATCGCGCGGTAGCGACGAATACGCCGTTGTATTGATCGGCACAAAAAGAAACGCGAGCCCCATCGCCTGGTAGACGCGGGCCATCATCACCGTCTTGAAATCCACTCCCAGATCGAATGACGTCATGTGAAAGAGGGAAAACGAGAGCATGCATAAACCAAACAACATCAAATAGCGCGGGCTATACCGTGACAGCAGAAACCCAACAATGGGCATCGCGATCATGATTGTGAATCCGCCCGGCATCAGCGCCAGTCCTGACCGCTCGGCAGTGTAACCGAGAAGCGTCTGCATGAACAGCGGCAACAGCAAAGTACTGCCGAGCAGCGCAAAGCCCAGCATGAACATCAGGAAATTCGCCGTAGCAAACGTGCGCTCACGAAAAAGGTGCAAATCGATAATCGGATCTTTGTGCCGCCACTCCCAGAATATGACGAATATCAATGATGCCGCGCAGATCACGCTCAGCGAGAGGATGAAGTTTGAATCGAACCAATCGTCTCGCTGACCTTTATCGAGAATCACCTGCAGCGTTCCCAACCCGAGCGCCACAAGTCCCAATCCAATGTAATCAATATGGGTTTCGCTGAGCTTCCGCTTTTTAAGATACGGAGGATCCTGAATGAGCCGCGAAGTCAGCAGGAGTGAGATCGCACCGACAGGAATGTTGACAAAGAAAATCCAGCGCCAGCTGAAGTTGTCCGTGATCCATCCCCCAAGCGTGGGGCCAATCGCCGGAGCCATCACCACCGCAATGCCATACACCGCAAACGCCATGCCCCGCTTCGCCGGAGCAAATGTATCCGCGAGAATGGCTTGCTCACTCGGTTGCAATCCGCCGCCGCCCGCGCCCTGAAGAATGCGGAACACAATCAGCATCGGAAGGTTAAGAGCGAATCCGCACAACGCTGAACTGATGGTAAAAAGCGCGACGCAACTCATGTAAAAACGCTTGCGTCCCATGATCGACGAAAGCCAGCCGCTCAGCGGAAGCACGATGGCATTGGAAACGAGATAGGAGGTAAGTACCCATGTGCTCTCGTCCTGGCCTGCAGAAAGACTGCCCGCGATGTGCGGCAGCGCGACGTTCGCAATGCTGGTATCCAGCACCTCCATGAAAGTCGCTAGCGTCACGGTAAGTGCGATGACCCATGGATTGACCGGCGACACCCATACCGCGGTATCGGCTTGATTCATCGTGGCAGCCGTGGCGCCCATTATTTAATCCAGACCTTCGGCGTCACCGACATGCCCGGCCGCAGTTCGCGCCCCTTAATTTCGCCGGGATTAAACACGATCTTTACGGGCAGGCGCTGCACAACCTTGACGTAATTCCCGGTGGCATTCTCCGGCGGCAACAGGCTGAAGCGGGCGCCACTGGCTCCTGCGATCGAATCAACTTTGCCCTTATAGGTTTTGCCATTGGCGTCGACATTGATGTCAACCGCTTGGCCGGGCCTGATATTTTTCAACTGCGTCTCTTTGAAATTTGCGGTTACCCAAAGATCGCCATCGTCAACCGGAATGACCTTCATCATCTCCTGGCCCGGCTGTACGTTTTGTCCGACCTCAACCGTGCGATTACTCACGATTCCATTGACCGGCGCAATGACCTTTGTGTACTGCAGATTGAGTTCCGCCTGATCGAGTATTGCCTTTTTCTGATCGGCGTTCGCTTTTGCGGAAAGCGCGCGCGCTTGCGTCAC
>PLBX01000454.1:19951-22612 GCA_003135495.1 Acidobacteriaceae bacterium
TGCTGCGAAATTTCCTGCTTGTCGATCAGTTGTTTATAGCGGGCAAGATCGTTCTGCGCTTTAGTGTTGTTGGCATCCGCCTGCGCAACCTGCGACTTAGCCGCTTCGAACTGTTGACGGGCGGCTGCGATTCCAGCCTGCGCGCTCGATACTCCAGCTTGCGCTCCGCTCACCNNACGCTCACCTGGCTGGCAGTGTTCACGTTGGTGATGGGAACGTTAATCCCCGCAGCCGAAGCCTGCGCCTGCGCATCGGCATATTCGGCACGCGCCTGCGCCGCTGCAACTTCATAATCAGCCGGGTCAATTTCCACCAGTACCGTTCCCTTTTGTACGTACTGATTGTCGTCCACGTTAAGCTTGGAAACGTGGCCGCTGACCCGCGCGCTCACGGAGTTGACATGCCCGTCAATCTGCGCGTCGTCCGTGGACTCGTAGCTGCCCAGATAACGCCACAAAAAGAAAACGCCGACCACAATTACCAGCACGACGATGATCAGAATCCACTTGGTGCGGGGATTGCCCAGAAGCGCAGATCGCCGCTTATAGCGGGCCTCGCTGTCCGGCTCAGCGTCACGCTGCGGTGGCGTCGTCTGCTGCGACTGCAATTGCGACTGGGATGCTCGCTGATCCGGCTGCGGTTTCGATTCATCAACAACACTGCTGCTCTGATCCATGGGCTAGTTCCCTTTCAAATATTCGCGGACGCCATCTTCAGCACGTCCCAAGGCACGCGCAAAAGAAACCTTGGCCAAATTATTAAAGTACATGCTCGAAATTAAATTCTCATGCGCCGATGCCAGAGCTTCCTGCGCCTGAACAACTTCAAGGTTGTCGGTAACACCCGCGGAAAATCGATCTTGCGATTGCGCCAGCGCCTGCTCGGCAAGATTCACCGAACTCTGCGCTACTTCTACCTGATCATTGGATGACTTCAGATCCAGTAGCGCATTTTGAATATCCTGCACAATCAGTGCGCGAACGTCGGCCATTTGCGCCTGTGCCTGACGGAGGCCGGCCTCAGCCTTTAATACGTCGCCATGAACCTTGCCGCCCTGGAAGATAGGAATATTTAAGCGGCCGGACACCATGTAAGTAGGCAGGATATCGCTCGGCACGGCGCCAATTTCACCATAGTTCACTGCCAGATCGACGGTTGGAAAATATCCAGCGACTGCAGCGCTCTTCTCCAGTTGAGCGGCGACCAGTCGCTCATGCGCCGCTTTGTAATCCGAGCGCATGGAATACGCCCGCTCCACGCTGGCTTCGATATCCGGGATCGGAAATGGCCGGTAAGGAGTCTCGTCGATCAGTTCGAATTCCTGGCGCGGCGCAAGCCCAATCACACGAGCCAGTGTGATCTTCTGTTTCGCATAATCATTTGTGGCGGCGATCAACTGCTGTTGACGCGTCTGGTATTCGACCTGCGAGCGAAGCGTGTCGATCGCCGGAGCAACCCCGGCCTGCTGTTGCGCTACCGCTTTGTTGTGAAGTGCCTTCGCAGTTTCCACCTGCGCCTGCGCAGTTTGCACCCGGGCCGCGCCCGCGATTGCTTGCAGGTACGCGTTGCCGGTCGCCAGCACAACCAGGTCCCTCGCATCTTTAAGATTAAATTTGGCAACGTTTTCGCCAATTACGGCGGACCTGTATTTCTGAATTGCCTTCCAATCGAAGACGCGTTGCGTAGCATAAGCCCGTACATCAAAGTATGAGAACGGGCCAATGACCGCCGGCACATGTCCAAACGGACCGCCGCTCCTCAGCCCCAGCGCCTGCAGACTTTCCTTTTGCGCAACTTCCTGCACATCGGCGCTAATGTTCGGAAGCAGGTCGCTCAGCTGCTGCCATTTTTCTCCGCGGGCCTCGATCGTGTTGTACTGCGACAAAAGGCCAGCCAGATTCTGTCGCAAAGCACGATCAATCGCGTCAATGAAGGTGAGAAGAAGGACGCCCGGCGTCGGCTTGGCCTCGGGTACGCTGCCGAACACTGGATTCTGTAGCGAGGTTTGAACCTGCGAAGTCGGCAGCTGCGAAGCAGGCATCTGCACTTGCGCTGGCGTCGATCCGCCCGACGAACCGCTGTAAGAGGAGGAATTTTGATTCGCGGGGCCCGGCGCCTGAGCATAAATGGGCACGGACAAAAAAGCACAGCTCAAGATCGCGCCGAAAAATGCCGCCCTTTGAACGACGTCTGCAGCAAAAAACCGCGATCGGCGAGAACCCTCACCAAGTTCAATGATACGGCAGTCAGCGGAAGTCATCGAAGGGCGTTCTCTCCTAACAAAATGAAAATAATAAGTCTTTTGGATTCTTTTTGCTCGTGTTTGATGCAAATTGTCGCCTCGTAACTTCGGTCATCTTGCGTAACCTTCCTGCCAAGGTTCAATCTATGATGCAAGTCGACCACTCCCCTGCGACTGAAAAAACGATTTTTGCGACTCCTTTTCATATATGAGCGAAGGCGCCAAACCGCTAGCTAAAGGATCCGACTGGACGCGTCTGCTGACCGATCCAGACCTGGTCAGCCACCTTGGGAAACTTCTGCAGACGTACCGCGAGGTCGCTCCAGAGTTGCGCGAAAGAGCCCTGCTGCGGGCAATGCGCGAGATCAAGGACGCTGCCGATGCCGCGCGTCAAGCCGGCGGGAAGGCTCCCGTTACGG
>PLBX01000454.1:22659-23198 GCA_003135495.1 Acidobacteriaceae bacterium
CGGCCGCGGCGGATGCCTCGTCGAAACCGCCAATGCCGTGCCACCAAATAAAGCCTTGGAAATTGGCTTGTGGGTCGCCAACGGCAAGGTGTGGGTGAAAGGCATGATCATCAGCGGGGTCGTCACGCGCACTTCTCCCTCCTTCGGCGTTCGTGTCAAATTCTCGGAATCAGAGCTTTCAGAAAAACAACACCTGCGGGAATTTCTAAAGTTCGTCGAGGAAACCTCCCGCAAATCTCAAAGCGGGAAAGCATACGTGGCACAATTAAAACGGTAACCGTGGCCATTCACGTCTGCTATTAATCGAACTGTTCCGGAGCGCCGCCGATTTAAACTTATAAGACGCTCCGTCACATTTCGATCAGCACATCCCCATCCTCAATCTTCACCGGATACACCGCCACCTTCGCTCCCATCGGCCCGGCCGCGCCAGTCTTCGGATCCCAGACCCAGCCATGCCATGGGCAAATCACCTTGCCATCTTCGATCACTCCTTGACCAAGCGGCCCTCCACGATGCAGGCAGATGTTGTCCATGGC
>PLBX01000295.1:0-3657 GCA_003135495.1 Acidobacteriaceae bacterium
GCACACGCGGGAGGGGATCGAACCGCGACTGGTTCGGACTTGCTCGGCCAAATCGCCGCCGCGCGAGCCTTTTTGCGTGCTTCAGGACTTGCGAATGGAGACCGTTGCGCGCTGGTCGCCCCGAACAGCATCCGATGGGCCGCGCTCGATCTCGCGATTGTCGCGGAGGGACTCATCGCCGTTCCCATGTACGCACGTCAATCCGCGGGCGAATTGGTTGCGATGCTGCGCGACGCCGGGCCTGGTTTGATTTGCTGCGGCGATGAGGCGCTTCGCGGTGCGATCTCGGCGGCGTGGCCGGATGCGCCGCGATTTGTATTGTTTGACGAAATTTTCAGTGCCAATCCACCGTCCGCAACGAGCGCGCCTCCCTCGCCCACCGCCCTTTCGCCGCAGGACACCGTCGCCATTCTGTACACGTCGGGAACTTCCGGCGAAGCCAAAGGCGTGATGCTGACGGTTGGCAATCTCGATCACATGGTTTCCTGCACCAAGGCGCGCCTCGATGAATTGATGGGGCCGCGCGATGTGCCGGATCGCGTGTTTCATTACTTGCCGTTTTGTTTCGCCGGATCGTGGATTTTGCTGCTGTCGTGCCTGTCGCGGACAAGCGTCCTTACAATGTCCATGGATCTAACGAAGCTCGCCGACGAAATCCGCGGCGCGGCGCCGGATTATTTTCTGAATGTTCCCGCCCTTCTTGAACGAATGCGCAAAGCAGTCGACGAGCAGTTATGGAAGACGGGTGGACTCCCGCTCAAGGTCTATACGAAAGCGAAAGGTGCGTGGGTGCGGAAGCAAGAGGACAAAACGCGCGTTGGAGACGGGTTCTGGCTTGGACTGGCGAATCGACTTGTGTTTCCAACCATTAGAAAGAAGATGATCGGCGGAAATCTACGGGCGTTGATTTGTGGATCGGCGCCCCTGAGCGTAGAGACACAGTTGTTCTACATGATGCTTGGCATCCCCGTGTTGCAGGTGTATGGCCTCACGGAGACGACTGCGATTTGTACTATGGACGATCCAGAGGCACAGGTCGTGCCAGGGCGGACTGGCCCAGCGATTTCCGGCATTGAGATGAAGGTTGCGGCTAATGACGAGATTGTGGTGCGCGGACCAAACATTTTTCCCGGCTATTGGAATCGTCCGGAGGAAACTGCGAAAGTGCTGCGTGGCGGCTGGTTCCATACGGGCGATCAAGGTGAAGTAGATACGAACGGAAACTGGAAGATTGTCGGCCGCATCAAGAATCTGATTATTCTGGCGTCAGGACACAACATAGCACCGGAGCCAATCGAGGATAAAATTCTGCAGGAATTGCCGGGCGCGAATCAGGTGGTAATCGTGGGCAATGGGCGTGGGTATCTAGTCGCGCTAATCACAGGTAATGTGAGCGCGGAAAAGGCTCAGGTAGCGCTCGACCTGGTGAATCCAGGTTTTCCGCATTACAAGCAAGTAAGGGCGTTTCACGTTGGGGAAGAAGCATTCACCATCGATAGCGGACTGTTGACGGCCAACGGAAAACTGAAGCGTGATGCGATTGCGGAACGATTTCACAGCGAGATTGACGCGATGTATGAGAGAACGAGCAACGTGGCGGCGAAGACGGCATGAACGAGTTCAAGGGCGAGACGCTTTCATGGCAGATTGTGAATGGAACGATCGAGATTGCTCTTCACCGCGAGACTTGTAACGAAATTGGATCACTCACGCTTGTGGAATTGGAAAGATTTGCGGAAGCCCTGCCGTCGCTATCGAACAAAGCACATGCCCTGATTGTATATTCGACACAGAAGGCGGGATTTTCAGCCGGCGCGGACTTGCGCGAATTATTTCAGCGTGGCCAGCAGATGGAAAAAGCCGAGGCTTTGCGCGGAGTTCGGGAATTCCTGGAGCGTATTCATGCAGTGATGAATGCACTTGATGCAGCTCCGATCACAACGATTGCTGCTGTGCACGGAGTAACTTTCGGCGGAGGCTTTGAGCTGGCTTTGGTATGCGACATTATTATTGCCGATCGAATGGCGCGATTTTGTTTCCCGGAGCTTCGGCTAGGCCTGATACCTGGCTTCGGTGGAATCCCGCGACTGAAGCGTGATTTGGGTAATGCTGTCGTTCGCGACCTGCTGCTCACGGGGCGCAGTTTCAATGTAATGAAGGCGCAGCAGATTGGCCTTGTAAGCCAGATCGCTGCCGAAGGNNGAAGGCGAAGCGCTGCGAGTTGCGCGGGCGACTGCCAGCCAGGTTGCGAAGTTTGATCGCAAGACAGCGGTCGCCGCGAAAAAATTTATTAAGCCGATTCCGTACGAGGAGCTAAAACGAGAAATTGATATTTTCTGCGGCCTCTACTCGCAACCTGCCGTGGAAGAGGGGCTGCGCAGGTTTGTGGAGAATCAAGGACCGCAGCCGTATCTGCCGTAAGAAAGTTAACGATTATGTCATCGCCAACAATCGATCACACACTCGACGAAATCCTCAACTTGGCGGCCACGCATTTTAAAGTGCCGCGCGAGAAACTCGCCCCGGACGACGACTTTTTCAAGACGCTCGGCATTGACAGCCTTCAGGCATTGGATTTGCTGACGTGGCTGGAACAGCATTTCCGCATCGAGCTGCCGGATTATGAACTCCAAGGCGTGTCGGATTTTCGCACTCTTGCGAATCGCATCCAGGCGCGGCTCTAAACTTGCTAGAGCCGTGCCTGAATCAAATGCAGAGATAGTTCACAGGGACGTTTGCTACTT
This sequence comes from Acidobacteriaceae bacterium, assembly GCA_003135495.1. GTDB lineage: Bacteria > Acidobacteriota > Terriglobia > Terriglobales > Acidobacteriaceae > Acidiflorens. The sequence continues at coordinate 2,745 of PLBX01000295.1, forward strand.
GGCCGCAGGCAGGTACAGCACCGGGACATTCTGTTTATTCACGAGCTCGTTCAGCGACGGCAAATCCTTTGAGACTAACTCGTGGTATTGGGCCAAGAGCGGTTGCGCTTCTTTTTGCAAATCGTCGAAAACTTCATACTGCTGCTTGGTGGGCGCTGCATCGGCAATATCGACGCTGAAGAGCAGGGAGTGCAGGCGTTCATCGATCAAGACAGGGTAGTTCAGATTTGACTCTGAACTTTTTGAATTTACCTGTAAGAGTTTCGACTCAAGATCGAAGCTCTTCTTGTCGAAGTCTTTGGTCGCTGTAACTAACGAAGCGTAGCGCTGATCTTCGCCGAAACGGCGTGCCAGCCCCCGAGTCTGAAGGCGAACCTCACGGATCGATGCAATCGCCTCGTGTATTTCGGAAACTTGCGCGACGATTTTACGCCCCAATTCACTCTGCTTTTCCACATCTTCGTTTGAAACTTTTACGCGTGGATCAAGTTTCAGTTCAAGCGGCGCAGTATAGGATTTTCCTTCAGCAGTAAGACGCACCTGATACGAACCTGGGGGAACCATAGGACCACGATTGCGGAATTCGGCGCTCGGCTCGCCGGCCAACGGCACGGGCCCCTGCATGCGCAGATCCCAAGCAAAGCGATTTACGCCCATATCGGTGGGAATTTTCTCGTCCGGAGGCGTCTGATCTGGCCATTCAGGCGGAGTATCCGCTTCCTTTTTCTCCTCGTTGGAATAGCGGCGTACGACTTTTCCGGAAGCGTCTAAGAACTCCAGGGCCACCACTCCTTTCGGTACAGCGGGCAAATAGTAATACACCATTGCACCTGTGGGTGGGTTATCGCCCACCGGTTGCCGCCTCTCGAAGAAATCAGGCCAGCGCAAACGATACGTCACTCGTGGCTTATAC
>PLBX01000295.1:3665-3808 GCA_003135495.1 Acidobacteriaceae bacterium
ATCAGGTCGTGAATTGGAGTATTCGGCAAATTTAATTGCAACGACTGCCAGTTCGCTCCGCCATCAAACGAAATGTAGATGCCAGTTTCCGTGCCCGCGTACAACAGATTCTTGCGCACTGGATCTTCGCGAACAGCGTGGGT
>PLBX01000303.1:0-8190 GCA_003135495.1 Acidobacteriaceae bacterium
TCGATCGATCCGCCTTCGAGCACGACGCGTTGCGTTCCACTGTATGGATGCACTACGCGAGCTTCGGCCGTGCTTGCCATGCGCTCGCCCAACTTTTCGTCGTGTGCGAAGTTCGGATACTTGGCCCAGGCGTTGAACTGAAGATGCAGAGCGAGTAAATCCTCGCCGGTAGGATTGTCCGGGCTCGTTAGAAAGATACAGCCTGAATCGCGGGTCCAGACGCGATCTGTTCGCCAGCGGTGAAAACGGAGGTTATCAGAAAGCGCATTGGCCTTTTCGAGCATCGCGCGTGCGCGCTTTTCAGAATTCGCATCATTGACGATCAGGTCTACGCGCTCGTACCGCGCCAGGTTGCGGACGATTTCCGCATAGACCCAGGGGATTGGTTCGAATTTTCCGGGCCAGTCGCCTCGAAAATGCGGCCAGGCGAGCCACGTGGATTCGTGCGGCTCCCACTCGGCAGGCATGCGGTATCCCTGCGCCACGGGCGAAAGCTCGTCGCGCGTCCTGGATCGTTTTGCCATTAAACTCTGCTCATTTTTTCTTCTTCGTATCTCTTCTTGGTATCTTCGTCCGCTTATTTTCCGTCAAGCATGCGGCTAGTGATGGGAGCATAGCTGTCGATGCGGCGATCGCGAAGGAAGGGCCAATTGCGGCGGACATCTTCGAGGTGATGCAGGTCGACTTCGCCCAGCAGAATTTCTTCTTTGTCGTGCGAAGCTTCGGCCAGCACGCGGCCGAATGGGTCGCAGAAAAACGAGCCTCCCCAAAACTCAAGGCCCTTTCCGGGCGCGGACTTGCCTCGAATATTGCCGGTCTCATATCCGACACGATTTACCACACCGACATAAACGCCATTCGCAATCGCGTGCGCCCGCTGAATGGTGCGCCAGGCATCGTGTTGGGACGCACCGAACTCAGCTTTCTCGTCGGGGTGCCAGCCGATGGCCGTGGGGTAAAACAAAATACTCGCTCCTTGCAGGGCGGTCAGGCGTGCGCCCTCCGGATACCACTGATCCCAGCACACAAGTGTGCCGAGTTTTCCGGCGGAGGTGTCGAAAGCCTTGAACCCAAGGTCGCCCGGTGTGAAATAAAACTTCTCGTAGTAAAGGGGATCGTCTGGAATATGCATTTTGCGGTAAATGCCGGCGAGCACCCCATCCGAATTAAATATTGCGGCCGTGTTGTGATAAAGGCCAGGGGCGCGCTTTTCGAATAGCGAAGCGATCAGCACAATTTTATTTTTAAGCGCCGCAGCAGCCAGCTTTGTCGTAACCTCGCCGGGAATCGGCTCCGCCAGATCAAAGAGAGCAGCATCTTCACGCTGACAAAAATATTGCGTTTGAAAGAGTTCGGGCAGGCACACTACGTCGGCGCCTTTGCGCGCGGCCTCTGCTACGCCATTGAGCGCTCTAGCCAGATTGTCTGCCGGTTCAGAACCGCATGACATCTGGATCAATCCAACAGTAAATTTGTCTCGCACTTTTTCTCCAACTCACGAACGCATGGGAGCCGCATCGGATCGCAGATTTCTAACTGACTGCTCTTCAGATGTCTGTTATTAGATGGCTGCCCTATGGATGCGTGATCGCGCTTAGAATACCAAAGAGTTCATGTGGTATGAGATGCGATCATTGTCTATGTGATCGTTGTCTTGCGCTGGAGGCGATGGTAGTCTAACCAAGTTGAGCGGGAGTAGTTCAGCGGTAGAACGCCAGCTTCCCAAGCTGGATGTCGCCGGTTCGATCCCGGTCTCCCGCTCCATTGATCCCTCCTCAGCATTGCGATCGGCGGTGTACATCCTCACGAATGTTTCAAGGGAGGAGCGTAAGGCGATCTTGGGTCGCGGCCTCGACGGCTTTTGTTGAGTAGGCAAGCGGGAAGTATTCGCCAGTGTCCCATAGTGACAGCAGGTCTGAATAGTGGGCGCTGCCAGGCTGGCCGCTCTGGCCGGGCGTATTGACCGCGACCGACTGATCCCAATCATTCGTATCCAAAATTTCGCGATAACTGGCGCCGGAACCTTGTTCCCATGAGTCCCCAGACATGCCGGTGGCATTCACCGAATATTCATCGCCCGGACGCGCGAGCGGGCCCAAATCGAACAAATTTTTCGCGCCTGGCTGCTGCTCGAGCCCATGGCGAAAATTTACAGTGTGTAACTTGCCCCAAGACCAGTGCGACATATCCGCGCCCATAAGTTTCTCAAGCTCCGAACGTGCGGATTGGAGCGTTTCCGCAAAGAAGCGGTCGCGACCTGAAATCGCATCGTTTCCAAAAAAATCTTTTTCGGGATGCGTGAGCATGCGCAAAACGCTGTCGGGCGGCAGGTCGTCATACCGTCCGCCAAGATTTTGAAGATGGCTTTCATACTCTTTCGCAAACAATTTCCCGAGCGCGAGCCGGATCTGCTGGTTCCACACTTCAAAGAGCGCAGCATCCGACGATTCGCGGGTAAGCCGGCCGTCCCATCGCAGAAAGCTCGATAGCGCAACATCGTCTTTGAGTGTTGTGGAGCGAACCAGCTTCTGAAAATCAAGCGCTGGAATCGACATGACATCGTTTTGCAGTGACTCCATGTCAGCAACCGTCAACTTCCGACGCTCCTGTTTGGAGCTCTCGATCACCGACTTGATACGCGAAACACGGTAAGGCGGCGCCCACTCGTAACCGACCTTGTACGCATAATTGTCTGGAATCATCTTGTGATTCGCCGTCGCTACAAAGCCTTCCTTCGGATTGAAGAAGTGCGGCAGCTCCGAAGCCGGAATAAATCCTTTCCAGTTGTAGTTGCCGCTTCCGGGGACTGGCAAAAGGCCGGTCCAGTTGCGCCTCGGCGCGAGTCCGACGGAGTGCTCACCGATGTTGCCAGCATCGTCGGCATACACAATATTTTCGGAGGGAACTTTCCATCGCGCTACCGCCGATTCGAACTGCCTCCAATTCTCGGCGCGATCAACAGCCAACGATGCCAGGTACCCGGCCGTCCCGGCCTCACTTCCAACCCATCTCAAAGCGAGCGCGCGTTTGCCGTCATTCCACAAGACAGGGCCGTGCCTTGTAAATTTCAATTCGACATCAGCCGCCGCTGAACCTTTGATTAAGAATTTCTCTTTAAGCACTTCCATCTTTTTCCAGCCGTCTTCCGTTTTGTACTCAAGCGGGTTGGCCGGATTTAATTCCTCAACATAAAGGTCTTGCTGGTCGAGTCCAAAAATGGTGAAGCCCCAAGCAATGTGTTCATTGTGGCCGAGGGCGACTCCAGGCAGCCCGGGCTCGCCTGCACCGATGACGTTCCATCCTGGGGCAACCAGATGAATCATGTAACGCAATGACGGCAGCGCGATGACGCGGTGCGGATCATTGGCTAATAATGGCTTTCCGCTGGCGGTTAATGCTCCGGAGATAGTCCAGTTATTGCTCTCTTGCAATGCACGAGTGGGAAACTCGATGCGATGATCGCTGCCCACAACATTTTGCAGAAGTTCGGGAGAGAGGCCAGCGAGATCGAGTCGGAGATCGGGGTCGAACTTGACCGCGGGATCGAAGTCGAAAAGTTTCGCGGCGGTTTGCGGCCCTAGTTCTGCGAGAGCCTGAGCATGTTCCAGCTCACTGAACGCATTGCCGGTCATGGAAAATGCGGCCATGCGGTTCAGACAATCTTCGGGATGCCACGTGTCGGGGGAGAAGCCTGCGATTTGAAACTCGACGGGCAAGCCCGGGCCTCCTGGAGCAGTCAGGCTGTTTACGTAGGCGTTGATGCCATCGGTGAAGGCAGTAAGAATCGCTCGCGCGTCAGGCGAGTAACTTTCATATTCTGCGGTCATGTCGCCGCGATAGCGCAAGGCGCGGGCATTGACATCTCGCGCTAAGGCGGATGGCCCGAGAATTTCGGCGAGGCGGCCTTGTCCGGCACGTTTCCAGAGTTCCATCTGGAACAATCGATCCTGAGCGGCAACTACGCCTTGCGCGAAAAATAAATCGTGCTGCGTCTGCGCATAGACGTGAGCCACTCCCCATCGATCTCGTAAAACGCTGACGGATTGCTCGAGTCCTGGCATGCGGAGCTGACCGGAAACCCTTGCCAGAGCCGTATGTGCGGCACTAGAGAGGTCGGCCTTTTGCTCAGCCGCGGAGAACGTGCAGGCAAGAATCAAAATAATCAGAACGCGAATCTTTTCCATGAGCAGATCATTGTAATGCCAAGGTATTGCCATGGTGCCGAGGTAATGCCGGGCGGGGACGCCCGGCGCTCCAACGAAAGTTGGCCCACGGAAATTGCGCAATGAATTAAACTGACGAATCGCCGATGTAGTAATTGAACTATTTAATTTCATGGCAAAATTGCGCGTTGTCATTCTCTGGAATCAGCACCAGCCTTTCTACAAGGACCTGGTGACGGGGCAATATCGCCTGCCCTGGACGCGACTTCACGCGTTGAAGGACTACTACGGCATGGTGAAGCTGCTCGATGAGTTTCCCAATGTGCATCAGACTTTCAACCTGGTTCCATCCCTGGTCAACCAGATTCAGGATTATGTTTCAGGCGAAGCTCAGGATCCTTTTTTGCAGGTGGCGAGCAGGGCCGCGAAAGATCTATCGCAACAGGAACGGCGCTTTGCCTTGCAGTATTTATTTCAGGCGAATCCGGTGAATGTGATCGGACGCTATCCGCGGTATCGCGAGCTGTGGGAGAAATTTCATGGCATGGGAGATTCGCCGGAGCGAGCGGAGAAACATTTTCAAACTCAGGATTTCACTGACCTGCAGGTACTTTCGCAGATCGGGTGGTTTGACGAATATTTTCTGGCAGAAAAAGATATAGCGGAACTGATTCGCAAAGGCCGCAACTACACAGTCGAAGACCAGCGTTTTGTGATGGCGCGCGAACGCGAACTTCTAGGCCGCGTGCTTCCGGTGCATGCCGAGGCCGCCAAAAAGGGCTCGATCGAAATATCCACTTCGCCTTTTTATCATCCGATTTTGCCGCTGCTGTGCGACACGAATATGGGAGCCGTTTCGACGCCGGGGTTGCCTTTGCCGCAGAATCGCTATCGCCATCCCGAAGACGCTCGCGAACAGTTGCAGCGCGGAATCCAGCTCCACGAAACGGTTTTTGGAGTTCGGCCTCATGGAGTTTGGCCATCGGAAGGCAGCGTTTCCGAAGAAGCTATTGCGATTGCCCATCAGCTCGGAGTGACGTGGATGGCCACAGACGAAGGCGTTTTGGGGCGAAGCCTGGGGATAAATTTTTCGCGAGACAGTTTTGGCAACTTGCCCTCGAATCTGGCGCACGCCCTCTATAGCGTCTATCGCTACGAGAGCGCGAACTCGGAGATGAACCTGATCTTCCGCGATCACACCCTCTCTGATCTGATTGGCTTCGTGTACTCGGGAATGCCGCCGCAGGACGCTGCGAATAACCTCGTCCATAAGATTAAAGACTCAGCGCAATCGATCATTGCCAAGGGTCGAGACGCCGTGGTTCCAATTATTCTGGATGGCGAAAATGCCTGGGAATATTATCCGCAATCCGGCCGCGAGTTCCTGCGCAGATTTTATGACGCGCTGCAGAATGATCCCGCTATGGAGGCCGTAACCGTTTCTGAGGCGGTGGCGCGCCACAAAAATCCGGCGCCATTGAAGTCGCTGGTTCCGGGCTCCTGGATCAATGCCAACTTTAACGTTTGGATCGGAGCGCCCGAGGATAACAAGGCTTGGGATTATCTTTACCACGCTCGCAATTTTTATGAGCAGGCATCGCCGGGAGTGACCGAGAAACAGCGCCAGCTCGCCTACGAAGAGATTCTGATTGCCGAGGGCAGTGACTGGAACTGGTGGTACGGGCCGGAACATCACTCCGCGAATGATCGTGACTTTGACGAACTTTACCGCAAGCACCTCTCAAATGTTTACCAGGCATTAGGCGGCACTCCGCCCGATTACCTCGCCCAGCCCATCATCGCTGGAGTGACGCGGCCTTTGTTCACGCCGCAAAGCGCTTACATCCATCCTGGAATTTCAGGCGATATGGTGCGCTACTTCGAGTGGATGGGAGCGGCCCGCTACACGGCAGACGGACGTTCGGGAGCGATGCATGGCAAGCAATTTTTGATGGATGAAGTATTCGCCGGAATCGACAAGGAGTATGTCTACGGCAGGCTGGATTTTGCCGGCAAAGTTCCAGAGGAACCCTTCGACGTGGTAGTGAATCTTGAATCCTGGGCCAAGAGCGGTTCAAAGCCGAGGCGCGAATTGCGGTTGGACGCAGCAGTGAGTAATAGCCGCATAACTTCGTGGCAAATCTCGCAAGGCGACAACGTCCTTGACGATTTATCTGATTCTGCGCGAGCCGTACTTGACCGCAATTTTGAATTCCGAGTGCCCCTGACTTTGTTGCTTGCAGCCCCAGTCGAACTTGATAAATTGCACGGGCCGAAGGGCTCCGACTTGCTGACTGCCCGGGTGCGGCTCCGATTCAGTCTCTGGCAAAATCATTTGCCCGTTGATGCCTTGCCAACCGAAGGATGGATTGATCTGGAATTGTTGGCGGAAGAAGATCTACTCGCAGTCGGCGGCTGATTTCCCGGTGCGCTTTGCAGGCATTTTCAGTTCGATTTATTTCCTAACAATTGCAACGCTACCAGTACCTCGTTGAGCGGAGCGCGATCGTTCTGATTATCTCCGCGATAGATATAACGCACCCAACCGTTGCGATCGATAATAAGAGTTGCGGGATGCGCGATATTCAAGGCGTCAGTGGCAAGCGCGTGGTGAAGTCCACACGCCTTGGTGACGACGCGGTCTTCATCGAGCAAGAAAACGCTAGAGATGGGGCGCTTTTTGAGAAACTTTTCCGGATTCCAAACCCCGTTTCGCTTTTCAGCGGCGATGAAGGCTACGTGTCCCCCGGCGGCTTCAATTTCCGCCTTACGTGACTCGAACTGAGTCATGCGCTTGACGCAGTTGGGTCACCAGGTACCGCGCAGAAATTCAAGAATCAGTGTGCCTTGCGCCAGCAGGTCTTCCAAAGTGAATGTGCCATCGCGATTCGCAGCGTCGAGCGAGAAATTTGGCGCTTGCGAACCAATCTCCAGAGTGTCAGTTTTATTTTTCATTTCGGCTTCGACTCTAAGTCATATCGAATTAAAAGGTCAATAAGCGAGGCGACACGGCGACCGCGCAAGCCGGTTTTTTGGTCGAGTTCGATATAATTCCGCTTCACGGGTAACGCACTCGATAACGCGCGACAAGTCGCGTCTCTACTGATATTTATAACTATTAAAGAAGAAAAGGACGTACTTATGCCTCTTACTAGCATCGCTGATATTCACGGACGGCAAGTTCTCGACTCGCGCGGCAATCCTACGGTTGAAGCCGAAGTTTTTCTCGAGGGCGGTGCCAGCGCCCGAGCCATCGTGCCGANNCGTTAATGGCGAGATTGCCGAAGCGCTCAGCGGAATTGACGCGGCCGATCAGCGCACGCTCGATGCCCGATTGATCGACGTCGATGGCTCACCCAACAAGGGACGATTGGGCGCAAATGCGATCCTGGCGGTTTCCATGGCTGCGGCGAGGGCCTGCGCCAATGCCTGCGACCTGCCGCTCTATCGTTATCTCGGAGGCGCAGCGGCGAACATCTTGCCCCTGCCAATGATGAACATCCTTAATGGAGGCGCACACGCCGACAACAACGTTGACTTTCAGGAATTCATGGTGATGCCGGTGGGGGCTCCTTCATTTTCTGAAGCGCTGCGCTGGGGCGTGGAAGTCTTCCACACGTTGAAGGGTGTGCTGAAAAAGCGCGGCTACAACACCGCCGTCGGCGATGAGGGAGGCTTTGCGCCATCGGTAAAGTCGAACGTGGAAGCTATCGAAGTCGTGCTCGAAGCGATTCAACAGGCGGGCTATAAACCGGGCGAGGAGATTGCCATTGCGCTCGATCCAGCGGCCAGCGAGTTTTTTCAGGATGGGAAATATGTCTTCAAAAAATCGGACAAGTCGGCTAAAAGTTCGGAAGACATGGTGAGGTACTGGTCAAAATGGGTGAAGGATTATCCCATCGTGTCGCTTGAAGATGGCCTGGCCGAGAATGATTGGGAAGGCTGGGCGATATTGACGAAAGAACTTGGGGACAAGATTCAACTGGTAGGCGACGACATCTTTGTAACCAATATTGAGATCTTTGCA
>PLBX01000303.1:8202-8482 GCA_003135495.1 Acidobacteriaceae bacterium
GGCGAAAGCGAAGATACGTTCATTGCAGACCTGGCAGTAGCAACGGGCGCAGGACAAATCAAGACAGGCTCCGCCTCCCGCACCGACAGAATTGCGAAGTACAACCAATTGTTGCGTATCGAAGAAGAGTTAGGCGGGGCGGCGCGGTTCCTGGGAGTGAAGGCACTAAGCTGTGGCGTATAGGTTGGACAATCAGCGGGGTGGTTCCGCTGGATTGGGCGCATCACTCGTAGCGCAAACTCTCTACCGGATCCATTTGAGCAGCACGCGCGGCTGGCAC
>PLBX01000290.1 GCA_003135495.1 Acidobacteriaceae bacterium
ACAACGCTGCTTGTGTCGTCGCTCGTCCGATAGGGCCCGTTGCGCGCGGGATCTGTCGGTCCGAAAATCGCCACCACCGGAACCCGCAGAGCCGCCGCCAAATGCAGCGGCCCGGTGTCGCCGCCGACGAACAATTTCGCGCGGCGCGTAAGTGCGATCAATTCGGTGATGGAATACTTCATCGACTCAGCCGCGCCGTCGCTCGCAACTTCAGCTTCGCGCGCCAGCGCCTCTTCTCCCGGACCGCAGTTGAGAATGGAACGAAGACCATCGCGGCCCAGCGCCTTCGCGACCTGGCCATAGCGCTCCGCCGGCCAGCGCTTCGCTCCCCAGCCTGCACCCGGGTTCAGAATCGCGAATTCGCCAATGCCGGCCTCCGCCAAACGCTGCCCAATTCGTTGCTCCGCTTCGATGCTCTGAGGAAACTCCACGCGCGGCACATTCATCTTTCTCTGAACGACGGCCTCAACGACGGAAAGATTCTGTTCGATCACGTGCGCTCCGCGCACAATCGCCGGTCGCGTATACCCAAGGCTGGCGGGGGACTCGCGGGGCTCAGCCGCGCCGTAGATGACCCGCGCTCCCGACCAGCGCGCCAGCACCGCGGATCGTATTGCTCCCTGCAGATCGACCGCAACCTCATAGCGCGCGGCGCGAACATCGTTCCAGACTTTCGCGATCTGCTGCGCCGTCGAAATCGTGAACAGCGACTTTCGCCATCCGGTGAGATTCACGGCGTGGACCCAATCGGCCAGAGGCCTCTGCGCCGTTCGCGGCCCTCGCCGGGGCGCTCCGGGCGCGCAGAGAAGTTCAGCCCAGCGTTCTTCGATCAGCCATCCTAAAGTTGCGTTCGGTAAAGCGTGGCGCAGCGCGGCGACTGCGGGGAGAGTGTGAATGATGTCGCCCATGGCGCTGAGACGGACGACAAGCAGGCTTTCGAATCGCGGAGATCTTAATGCGTCCGATTGGAGCGCGATCATGATTTTCGCGGCCCCGTCTTTGTCTTGGTCTTGGAGCGCGACCTTATGATCTGAGTGGCGGAGTGATTCTTGGGATCGCCTACGATTAAGACGCGGCCTCCGCAGGCTTCGACCTCGTCACGCTCGGGGACGTTTTGTTCGGTGTAGTCGGTGCCTTTGGCGTGGAAGTCGGGGCGAATTTCGCGGATGATGGCGCGCACATCTTTTTCAGGGAAGATAACGACGGCATCGACATCGGATAAAGAAGCAAGAATTTCTGCGCGTTCTTCGGCGGGCATTACTGGACGCCCTTCGCCCTTCAAAGCGCGCACGGAGTTGTCGGCGTTAACTGCGACAATTAGTTTGCCTCCGAGTGCGTGGGCGGCGTGGAGGTAGCGGACGTGGCCTACGTGCAATATATCGAAGCAGCCGTTGGTCAGGGTTATGCGATGGCCGGCGGCGCGCCAGCTGGCAGCGAGCGGCTGGAGTTCGGCCCGCGAGACAATTTTCGGGTTGTGCGATGTGGTCAATGATGTTTATCTCTCAGCGGCGAACAATGCTCCCGGGGCTAAAGCCCCTAAATTGTTGCGGACATACGCGGCCCTGAAGGGCCGCTCTTCCACGGTGCTTCATCGCGTGCGCTTCCACGGCGCTTCGACGGCCGCTCTTCCACGGCGCGTCCGGCGGCGCTTCCACGCCGCTTAACCGGCGGTTCTTCCACGGCACTTCACGGCGCGCGTTTACTCCTCGTGCGCTTACTGCTAATTGTTTTTCGTCGTGGCGGACGATTTATCCAGAGCTTCGAGTAATTCCTGCTGGCTTACGGTGGCGGTGCCACGTTTCATCACTACTATGCCTCCGGCGTAGTTTGCCAGGTGCGCGGCCTCTTCGGAGGTTGCGCCTGCGGCTAGCGCGGCGGTGAAAGTTGCGATCACGGTATCGCCGGCTCCGGTAACATCGGCTACCTGGTCACTGCCGTAGATTGGTATCTCGATGGGCTTGTGGCGGCGCGGAAAAACTACCATGCCGTCTTTGCCGCGAGTTATGAGAAGCGATTCGAGGTCCATCTCGCCGGCAATCTGATCTCCAGCGGCCAGGAGGCGATCGTGATTATTACCGATTCGGATGCCGAGCGCGGCTTCGATCTCGGATTCATTTGGCGTCGCCGCAGTTACGCCGGAAAATTCGAGCATGCGATAGCGCGAGTCGAGCATGACCGGAACTTTATCGAGGCCGCGCTTTTCTCGAATCACGTTTAGAAGCGTGGGCGTGGCGGCGCCGTAACCGTAGTCTGAGACCAGGAGAGCATCGGAGGCGCGGGTGTATTCGCGGGCGGCTAGCACCAGTTCGCGGCGCAGATGAGAGTTGGGGTCTTCACTGGGCTCGCGGTCGAGGCGGACCACCTGCTGCCCGGCGGTGTGCGGGAATCCGGCGAGGATTCTGGTCTTGGTCACGGTCGTATAACTTTTATCTTTTAAGACGCCGCTGACGGGAATGCGTTTGTGGCGAAAGGCGCGGAGCAAAAGGCGACCTGGTTCATCGTCGCCGACGACACCAACCGGGAGCACGTTGACTCCGAGGTCGGCGAGATTGTAGATGGCATTGGCTCCGCCGCCGGGAACGATTTTGCGATCGCGGTGCTTCAGAATCAGAACGGGCGCTTCGCGGGAGACGCGAGAAATTTCTCCGAAGACAAATTCGTCGGCGACCAGATCCGCAAGAACGGTGACAGTTAGTTTGGGAAAGGACTCGACGATTTTGTGCAGGCGGTCGGTTTCTTTATGCTTGGTCATCATGCTTGGTCATCGGGTGTCGCAATAAAGGTTCTCGGCTACGGAAATTACGCTGTCGTTGAGTGCAACCAAAGATTTTCTCACGAGTGGGGCTTGCGTCTGGCAATTGTTGTCAGAATCGCGTCCACGGCGTCATCAGGATGGTCGAGAGTAAGAGTGAGAGCGGCTGCCGAGAAGGGCTGGAGGCGATCTCGCAATGACCCGAGATTGATGGCGTCTTTTTCGGTGGTTAAAAAGGATCCGGCGTTGAGTTTGGCAGCCATCGTAAGCANNAGCGTGCAATGTCGCCTTCGGTGTAGGAGTGGTGGTCGCGAAATTCGATTTCGGCGGCTGGCGTGATTCCGGTGGCGCGAACTTGGGCGAAGAATTGTCGCGGCCTAGCGATTCCGCAGAAGACGATTGGAGCGGTGACAGCAGGAATGGTAATTTCGCGATGCATTTTCCAGACCGGCTTTTTATGGCAGGCGAAATCTGCGATGACTTGATGAGGCGCTGAAAAATCTTGCGGGAGAACGATGGCGTTGGCGCGTTGAAGAGAAGAGAGCGGTTCGCGCAGTCTTCCCGATGGCAGGAGTTTGTCGGTGGGATCGGTGGCTGAGAGCAAGACGATGTCGAAGTNNCGTTGGAGAGAAGAGAGCGGTTCGCGGAGGCGTCCAGAGGGCAGAAGTTTATCGCTGAGATCGTTGGCTGATAGCAAGACGATGTCGAAGTCGCGATGCAAAGAGCGATGTTGAAAGCCATCGTCGAGGATGTGCAATTGGGAGGGAAATTTCTGCTCGGCGAATTGACCCGCGGCGTAGCGGCTTTCTCCGACGATCACGGGGACGGCTAGCTTCTGGGCGATGAGTAATGGTTCGTCGCCAAAGTCGGCGGCATTGCCATCGCTTTTTACTTGCAGAACGCCGCTGGTTTTGCGTCCATATCCGCGGGATAGAACGTCGAAGGTAATTCCGCGAGCCTGCAAAAGTTTTCCGAGGGTAATTACGAATGGAGTTTTGCCGGAACCGCCGACGGATAAGTTGCCTACGCTGATCACCGGGCGATCGAGGCGGCGGAAGGTTAGCTGGCCGCGATCATACATTCTATTTCGCAATGCGGTGGCAGCCGCGTAGAGTCCGGTTAATGGGTTCATGCGGAGTTTCCGGTTGGCTTGTGGACGTCTGGCGATTGTGGTGATGGAACGGGGGCTGGGGGAAATTCAATTAATTGGCGTAGCGCGGTTACGGTCGCCTCGGTTGCTCCGCGCTGGGATGCGAGTGCGGCCAGCGCGTTTTGTCCGAGGGTGGCGCGTTCTTCGGAGCTCTCGAGTAGTTCGATCAGGACTAGCGGGAGTTCTGCCAGTCCAACGATGCGAACGGCGTTGCGGCTGGAAAAAAGATTAACGATATCGCGAAAATTTTCGTAGTGATTTCCGGTGACGATGGGAACGCCGTAGAGTGCGGGCTCGAGAATGTTGTGTCCACCGCGCGGCACGAGGCTGCCGCCGACGAAGGCGACGGTGGCGAGGGAATAGAGCGCGGATAGTTCTCCGATGGTATCGACGAGGAAGACGGAGCCGGCGAGGGGCTCGCCGCTCCACAAGGAACGTCGCACCATGCGGAAACCGAGTTGCTCTATGAGCGCTGCAACTTCTGAAAAGCGCTCGGCGTGGCGGGGCGCGAGAATCATGACGGCTTTGGGATGATTAGCGAGAATGTTGCGAAACGCGGAGAGCAGCGAACCCTCTTCGCCCTCGAGCGTGCTGCCGCAGACGAGCACGGGACCTGCGCCAGACTGGCGAATGCTTTCGTGGAGGGACGCAAGGATTTTCGGCGATGGCGGGGGCGCGACATCGAACTTCAGATTTCCGGCGACGGTGACTTTCGAATCCGTGGCGCCGATCTCGATCAGGCGGCGGCGGTCATCTTCTGTTTGCGCGAGAAATAAATCGACATTCTCTAAAACTGTGGGCAGCCAGAAGCGGAGCCGTTTGTATCCTGGAAAGGAGCGATCAGAGATGCGGCAATTGATTACGGCGATGCGAGCACCGTGGTGCTTGGCCAGGCGGAGAAAGTTGGGCCAGAATTCGGTTTCCGCAATGACGATAAGCTGCGGGCGCAAGGCGGCGAGGTAGGGGCGCACGGCGAGGGAGAAGTCCAAGGGAAAATAAAAAACATTTTCTGCGCCGAAGCGCTGGGCGGCGAGCTTCTGTCCGGTGTTTGTAGTTGTAGAAATTACGATGCGATGCGATGGAAACTGGTTTCGCAGCGCGGCGATGACGCCGCTCGAAGCCACGACCTCTCCGACCGAAACGGCGTGAACCCAGATGGTTGGCTGAGCGCCGGGTTCGGCGAGATGCGGGGAGACGGCTCCGAAGCGTTGACGCAGACCGGCGCGGTATTTGCCGTGGCGCATCATCTGGAGCAGCCAGTAAGGCAGCGTCAGGAGTAAAAATAGCGCGAGCAGCAAACTGTAAAGTGCGAACATGAAGGACGCACCATTCTAAATGCCGCTGGCAATGGTCACGACATTTGCTGTGGCGGGATACCGTAAACTGGCGCAGACGGCATCCAATAATCGAGACCTATAATCGACAAATGCATCAACATCAATCGGAAATGCGAGAGTTGGAGCGAGAAGCGGAGTGGCGAGTGCCACGGCTGTGGTTGCGCATGTTGTGGGTGGGTGGCGTTTTGCTGGCGGGTTGCCTGTCCGCGCTGGCGGCGAAAGAGTTCGTGATGCCAGGGGCGCGGCCTGGGCGCAATTATCCGGCGCACGACGAGCATCCCGCGGAAAAAATTACTGTTGCCATCGATCCTTATGACGTTGAGACCAAGGCGTCTATTTTTAGTGTGAAGTATCGGAATTTTGATTTAGTGCCGATTTTCTTTGTGATCACGAATGACGGGGATCAGCCGATCTCTCTGGTGGGGATGAAGGCGCAACTGAATACGAAGGATCGAAGTAAGCTGCTGCCTGAAAATAGGGATGATTTGCTGCGCCGGCTGGCGCATCCGACGCGCAATGACAGGACGAACACGCTGCCGATTCCGCTGCCTAAGAAAGAAGTGAAGGGTGGGGTGAGCAGCAAAACGATGGAGCCAATCGATGATGCGCGCTTCGGGGCCAAGGCGGTTGAGCCGCATTCCACGGCGCGAGGATTTTTATTTTTTGACGTTACGGATATTTCCGATCCGCTGGCTGGGGCAACTTTTTATCTGATGGGAGTGCAGGATGCGAGCGGCAAAGAGGTAATGTATTTTGAAATTCCATTGGAGAAATATTTGAGCGCGGGCGAGGCGAAGCGGCCTTAGGTGGATTGGGGTCGAGTTTTGTGGTGGCCGGGCGGGGACGCCCGGCGCTCCACTTGCTGCGCTGGAGCTCAACGTAACGCGGTTATAATCCCGGATATGGTTACTCCTGCGGCCGTTTCTGAAGATTTGCCGGCGAAATATGAGGTGGTCATCGGGCTTGAAGTTCATGTCCAACTTCTGACTGCTTCGAAAATCTTCTGTTCTTGCTCCACTCAGTTTGGCAATCCTCCAAATACGAACGTGTGCCCGGTGTGTCTGGGGATGCCGGGGGCGTTGCCGGTTTTGAACAGGAAGGCGGTTGAGTTTGCGACTCTGGCGGCGATGGCGCTGGAGTGCCGCATTAATGAAGTTTCGATATTTGCACGCAAGAATTATTTTTATCCGGACTTGCCGAAGGGATATCAGATTTCGCAATATGACAAGCCGCTGGCCGAGTTTGGGGCGATAGAGATTGATTTAAAGGGGAGCAAGAAAAAAATCGGTATCACCCGGCTGCACCTTGAGGAAGATGCGGGGAAGAGTTTGCATGAAGGCTTTGCCGACTCTGCGGCGAAGACGGCGGTGGACTTAAACAGGACTGGCGTGCCGCTGGCGGAGATTGTCAGCGAGCCGGACATGCGCTCTCCGGAAGAGGCTTACGAATATCTGACGCGGTTGAAGGAAATTATTTTGTACACGGGCGTGAGCGATTGCAATATGGAAGAAGGTTCGTTGCGGTGCGATGCGAACATCAGCGTGCGTCCGCGCGGGCAGAAAGAATTTGGGACGAAGACAGAGGTTAAGAACGTCAATTCATTTCGCTTCGTGAAACAGGCACTGCAGTACGAAATCGAGCGCCATATCGGCATCATTGAAGCCGGTGACAGGATCACGCAGGAGACGCGACTCTACAATGCGAATGAGGGCCGGACTTATGGCATGCGGTCGAAAGAGCAGGCGCATGACTACCGATATTTTCCTGAGCCAGATCTGCTGCCGCTGGTGGTTGACGCGAAATGGCAGTCGAAGATTCGTTTGATGCTTCCAGAATTGCCGGAGGCGCGGCGCCAGCGCATGATCAAGGAATACGGCATCAGTGCGGGGGATGCGCACACGCTTACGTTGACGCGATCGTTGGCCGATGAGTTTGAGTCCGCGGCTCGAGCGGCGAAAAATCCCAAGCGAGTTGCCAATCTTGTGCAGAGTGAATTGCTCGGGCGGCTGAAAGAACAGAACCTAGAACTGGAACAGTCGCCAATTTCGATGGCGGGAGTTACGGCATCGGCGGATCTGGTTGAGTCAGGCGTCATTTCGGGGAAGATGCTGAAGGATCTTTACGACCTCTGCTTCGAACGAAAGCAGGATTTTCTTCCTGTTTATGAAGCGGAGGGGCGTCCAGAGCAATCGCACGACACGTCTGCGCTGGAGAAGCTGGCTGATGAGTTGATGGCGGCGAATCCTAAGCAGGTTGAGCAGTATCGCGCGGGCAAGAAGACGATGATTGGATTTTTTGTAGGGCAGGTAATGAAGGCGTCGAAGGGGCAGGCTAATCCGCAGCTGGTGAATGAAGTTTTAGCTAGGAAATTAGAGGGGTAAGGAGTTTTGTTTTTGGCGTGTGATAGCGACCGTGCCTTGTCGATCATGGGTTTCATGTGATGGGGGCGAGATATTTGGTTTTGGACAAGCGGGGGACGGACGAATGCGTCCGTCCCTAAGTGTTTATTTTGCTAATTTTTTTAGGACTTCTTCGGCGTAGTAGTTTGTGACCTTGGCGTCGTCGCGGAGGGTTTCGTAGTAGGCGGCTTTCAAGAGCTGTTCGCGGCGTTCACGCAATTGCTGGCGGATGGCCTGTTGAACCCTGGGATCGTTTGCGTCTCGCTGACCCGCAGGTTCTTTTGAAATCAATTTCACAATCATGTAGCCGTACGCCTGATGGTTGGTGGGATTGACGATGGGAATCACGGGTGTATATTGGCCCGGCTTGAGCTTCATAACAGCGTCGCGAGTGGAGGGGTCGGCTGTTTTGAGCGCCGACTCGGGAGCCATGCCGAGATCACCTCCGTTGTTGCTGGTTTCGGGGTCCTCGGAATAATTCATTGCCATAGTTGCGAAGTCGTCGCCGCTATCGAGGCGATTCGCGATCATCTGAATCTTTTTGCGGGCGTCGGCGTCATTCTGCGCCTTGCTGTTTTGCAGGTTATGCACCTGGGCGGTGGCGACTCCGGAGACCATAATCTTGGCGAGGTGGTATTGCGCCTCGATCAAGTTGAACTCAGCCTTGTGTTCCTTGTAGTAAGTGGAAACGTCCTGATCGGTAATGTTGATGCGGGAAGTGATTTCCTTGTTTAAAACTTTGTCGCGGGTAAGGGAGCGGCGGAGGTCGCGCTTGAAATCATCGAGCGATATTTTCTTATCCTGAAGCCTTTTGTTGAATTCCTCGGCGGTGTAGGGAGACTTGATCTCGTTCAATTTGCGATCAACTTCTTCATCGGTGGCGAGGAGGCCGAGCTTTTCGGCTCGCTGCATCAGGATTTCAGTTTCAATGAGTTCATTCAGAATACTGAGGCGGAGGCTTTCGGCCTGCTCGCCCGCGGGCTGTTGATCGGAGCCAGCGGTCTGGTTGGCGTAGTATTTATCGACTTCACTTCGATAAATTTTTCTTCCATTAACGGAAGCGGTGACACCGCCACCGCTGCTGTTGCGGTTACACGCGGGTAGAGTAAGCAATGTTAACGCGGCGACTACGATGAGGGCGGTTGGTGCGACGCGTTCAAGATATTTCAAAAGTTTTCCTCGCCACGACAAGAGTTCATCCCGGTCCTGAAACGCTCGGCCGTTGATGGGGCTGGTATAAAGCAATGACAGCTTACTTCATGGGGGCGGTAGTTGGCGTCTTTGTTTCACCGGTCGCGCCATTCGTTGAACTGGACTTGTGATCCGGAGATGCGACTCCGGCTTGCTTTAAGGCGTCGTCCAGCGCCTTGCGAACTTCGTCCGGGGGCAGAGCACCGTCGAGTTTTTGTCCATTGATGAACATCGTGGGAGTCGCATCCACGCCTACTGTGTCGCCCTCTTTCATAGAAACTCGTACAGCTTTGTCATCCTGCGCTTTAATACACGCCTGTAATTTTGTGCCATCGAGATTGTGCTTTTGACCCTGACCTGTGGCTAGTTTGTCGAGTTCGGAATTCTGGCCATCACGACCATTTTCAGCCTTGATCACGTCCTGATGACTGTGCAGGTAATCGGCGTAGTCCCAATAGGCGTCGTTGTTCTGGGCGGCCAGGCAGTTGGCGTTGACGGCTGCGTGGATGGCCCAGGGATGAATTTCTTCCAGCGGATAATCTTTATAAATGAATAAGACGCGGTCGCTGTATTCCTTGAAAATGCCGGGGAAAAGGGTGTTGTGCATGCGGGAGCAGAAGGGGCATTCGAAGTCGTCATAGTTGACGACGGTAACTTTGGCATCTTTATTTCCCCGCGTTGGGCGTCCAGCGACGTCGATCTTTTTCATGATGTCCGCGTAGGGATCGCTGGTGAGGTTCATCCTGGTGACGCGCATGAGGGTTTTGTGGTCGTGGGAGAGCAGGAAGTCGAAGTCCTGTTTTTTTGTGGCGCTGGAAAATGTGACAGTGAGGGCGTCATAGTTTGGAAACTCGCTGGATTGAAGCGGACCCACGGTTACTTTCACATCTGGGGGGAGAGAATAATGCGATCGCACCTGGCGCTCGATCGCCTTNNCTGCGATGGAGGAGACTGGGCTGAACAGCCTAGACAGATTAGGAGAAGAGCGAGAAATGCGCGGCGCACCATCATGAATCGAAGCCACCTGAGTATGAGCAATTTGGTTGATTATCTCACGGGGGCTACGGATGGAAGGGCGTGTTATGGGTTTCGAGCGGCGGCATTCGCCTGGCGTTCAGCAGTTAGCGGTGTGGTGGCCGGGCGGGGACGCCCGGCGCTCCATTTGTAATTAGGGACGAGCGCGAAGCAGGTCTTCTGTTGTTAGCAACTGGTTCATTGAGCCGGAGCGAAAGCCCTCGAGGTCGAGGGTCACGAATTTGAAGCCGAGAGCTTTGAAGGTGGCGGTGAACTCGGCCGCCATATTGGGGGTTAGAGCGCGGGGGAGTTCTTCGCGGGCAATTTCGATGCGAACGATTTCTCCGTGGTGACGAACGCGAAATTGCCGAAATCCCATTGTGCGGAGTGCGTCTTCGCCGCGTTCGATGACGCTGAGGGCTTCGGGCGTAACGGCACGGCCGTATTCCATGCGCGAGGAAAGACATGCTGAGGCTGGTTTGTCCCACACTTGCAAATTCGATTGCCGCGCCAATTCGCGGATTTGAGCCTTGGTTAAGTTTGCTTCTAGCAATGGCGCCAATACTGAATGCTGTTTCGCCGCTTGCTGCCCCGGTCGAAAATCGCCCTGGTCGTCGGCGTTAACGCCGTAGGCGATGGCGTCAAATCCACGGTCTGCGCGAAAACGTTCGAGAACGGTGAAGAGTTCGTCCTTGCAGTGGAAACAGCGGGAAGCGTCATTGCGGATGTAGTCGGGATTTTCTAGTTCGTTGGTTTCAACGACGGCGAGGGGGATGTTGTGGTCGCGGGCAAAAGCGAGCGCCTCTTCGAGATGAGTTCGAGCGAGACTGGCGGAGTCGGCGATCACGGCGAGCATTTGGCTACCGAGGACCTGATGCGCCATCCACGCTAGAAATGCAGAATCCACGCCACCGGAGTAGGCGACGATAAGGCGAGGGTAGTGTGCGAGGATCTGACGCAGGCGCTCAGCATTTTTGTTAAGCGCGTTGTCTGTGGTCACGGTGTCCATTTCAAGTCTACCGTTGAACGCGATATTTTCGAGAGTACATTTAGTAGAGGGTACTGGATCAGTGTGAAGAAACATTCCCTCAGCGGCTAAAGCCGCCATGATTTTGTGCCACTTACGGCACGGCTGAAGCCGTGCCCTTTCAAAACAGATTCAAATTGAGCCACTACCGACCCGTCAGAAATGCAGACCTGAGTAATCTCTGATCACGCTGTGCAGCGACCGCCACTTGACCTTGCGTAACATTCATCGTGATCGATGGCGCTGATCATTTGCGCAACAAGCCGATNNTATTGATTTTCGTCGCGCACCGTACCCAGCGCAATGCGGATGTACTCCATGCTCACGCCGCAGCAATCCCAGTTATAACTTGCCTGCGACATTATGTACTGCACGTAATTCTGGTTGGCGTC
>PLBX01000292.1:0-815 GCA_003135495.1 Acidobacteriaceae bacterium
CGACTTTATCTTCCGCGCGCAGGAATCCGCTGGCACGCAGTTTCTGATATGCGACAAGAGAAGCGGCTCCTTCGAGAGCGGCGAAGATGCCTTCCTTGCTTGCCCAGTGGCGCAACGCAGTCAGAATTTCATCGTCGGTCGCCGCCACTGCCGTGCCTTGGCTTTTTTCGAGAATGTCGAGAATCAGGTAATCGCCGTAGGCTTTCGGCACGCGCAGGCCAGCGGCAAAGGTCTGCGCGTTGGGCCACATTTCGCTGCTCCATTTCGACGCNNGCCTTCCACATGCCGATCATGCCGACCCCTCCGCCCGTCGGATAAACGATGGCTTGCGGAAGTTTCCATTTCATCTGCTCAGCGATCTCATAGCCCATCGTCTTTTTGCCCTCGACGCGGAAAGGTTCTTTGAGGGTCGAGACATCGAACCATCCTTCCTTGTCTTTACGCTCGGCGACCATGCGACCGCAGTCGCTGATCAGGCCATCGACCAGCGTGACGTGCGCTCCGTAGTAATCGCACTCGATGCGATTCGCGATGGGCACATCTCTTGGCATGAAGATGTGGGCCTCGATGCCCGCTGCGGCCCCGTAGGCAGCGAGCGCACCGCCGGCATTTCCGGCCGAGGGAGCGGCGAGTTTCTTTAGACCATAATGTTTCGCCATAGTCACGGCCGCTGACATGCCGCGCGCTTTGAACGATCCGGTTGGATTCAGGCCTTCGTCTTTGATGTAGACGTTGACGAATTCGCGGCTGGGAAGCATGGGCGTGAAGCCTTCGCCCAGCGTTACGGGCGTTGCATCGGGAAGGACTTCGGCGTA
>PLBX01000292.1:876-7245 GCA_003135495.1 Acidobacteriaceae bacterium
GGCAAGAATAGCATTTGACTCACAGACTTCTGTAGACCACCGATTGAGCAGAGCGTGGTAAGTGCTCGCCGGTGGCGATTGCTATAATCCACCGGGCGGTGCGGAGATACAGTTTGGAACATCAAGCGATCGGTAATCGAGACATCTGTGGCAGAGTGGCGTTCAGGATAATAGGTGGATTGGCTTTGTTGCAGGCCTTGTTTTGGAATCCGATTGTCTTACGTCCTCGGTTTTGGAATGCGACAGTCGTAACGCGTGGAGTCGCTATTGACGCGGCATTAATCCTCATTGGACTCGGTTTACTCGGCATCAGAAAATGGGCCGCTGTAGGTCTTTTAGTAGTGACCGCGTCTTTAGTGGCGGAAGGCGGACTTGGCTGGTTCGGAGTCTGTATGTTTCTCGCCTCTTCGATTCTGACTGCCGTGTTTTGGTCCGCCTTGGCTCGTGGCAAGCGACAGGACATTGTGTACCTCTTTGCTGCTGTACTTATAAGTGCGCTAGCGGAATATGTAGCTTTTCTTTTCAGACGTACTTGAGCACAGTGGTGCTGGCCTCGGAGTTCACACCCGTCGCTCCCACCGCTGTGGATCGCGACTTCCGTGAAAACACGCGATCACTACAAGGGCGTTAATTTCGACGCGAAAAAAGAGACCGTACGGGAATTGGCGCATACGCGCACGATGCACGTCTCGAAATACGATCGGGAACTGATGAGGGTTCTCCTGCAAACGGAGGACAGTGGCTTCAACTTCTTCGCGAAAACGCGTCCCAAGGCCAGGATACTTTGCCTCGTACCAATCTTGAGCGTCCACCAGTTCGGCTCGCGCAGCTGGCGTAACGACTACTTGCATCGCTACGGGCGGCGTCGAGCTAACTCAGTACGCAACTGTTNNCAACTGTTCCCATGGGACGGCTTGGGTTCGATCTTGATCGGGGCTGGAAAGCCGCCGAGCCAGTTCGGCTTGCTGCGCTTCCGGCAGCGGAACGTCGGTATCGCTCAGACTGTCCCAAAGCTGGCCAATAAGAGCAAGACGTTCTTCGGGGCTAAGCCGCGCGATCTCGTCAGAATTGAGACTCCCCATGCCTTTAAAGTACCTCTTTACGATGCTTCAAACAACCACTAAGCTGATACCCGCTTCAACATCTCACTCGCCCTCCGAAACCACGGGCGCTCGCGGCGCCGCAGATAGCTTGGCATATTAGGTTTTTTGTCGAGCACCTTCTGCGCCCATTCTCTGGCTTCGGCGGTGCGGCCTTCGGAGGCTAGAAGCTCTGCGAAATGTAGATATGTTTCTGACAATGTTGAAGTGACAGTTACTTGCCGGAAGAGCGACTCGGCTTTGTCTTTTTGTCCGGTCTGCGCGTAGGCGTGGGCTAGTAATCCGGCGGCGCGCTGGAAATCGTAGTCGGGCTCTTTGCTTACCACGCGTTCGAGATCGGGTAGGGCGGCTGCGGCGTCGCCTAGATAAATGGCGCAGACTCCGCGACGGTAAAAGGGGTCGGGGGTATCGGCTCGGGCGGCGATCGCTTTGTCAAATGCAACTCTGGCTTTCCCAAAATTGTTGTCGTCCAGATAGAGGTTGCCGAGTTCTTCGTAGTTTCCGGCGGATGGATTGTCTCGGATCGCGGCCTCGAGTTCGTTAATACGCTTGCGGCGTGGAAAGACTTTGAAGGATTGGCCTACGAGGCTAAGGTCTGGAGCGGCCTCGACCAAGAGATAAATGATTGCCCCGAGCGGTCCTAAAAACATGATGATGAAAATCCAGTAGGTGTCGGGGCGGCGGCGAATGAAGTGGACGATGGCTAGTCCCTGGAGAACGATGCCCCACGGATAGAGCAGGTGGCTTAAAAATCCCATGATGTGTTTAGCCGGTTTTGGCCTAGCGTGAGATTACACATTTGTGGAAGATGGAGAAAGTGGCGCGATTTATGANNGGAGCGACGGGCGTCCCCGCCCGTCCATCAGCGCTCTTCGCAATCCAGCGCGCGATTGGTGCGCCACTTTTCAAAAGCAGTCGGCGGTGAGACGCGGCTAGCCGCGTCTCTACGGGAGGGTTGGGGATGACAAGCGAAGTGCGGTATACGGCACAGGAGGATGATGAGCGGCAGATTTTGGCACTGCACGAGGCTGGGGATAGGGCGCTGATGAGTGGTGATCTGGAAGTGCTGACGCAGATTTTCGCGGACGACTATGTGCAGTACAACGAATCCGGCAAGGCTTTCACTAAGCAGGATGTGCTGAATAATTTTCGGACGGGTGCAATTCGGTATCCGTCGATTGTTTCTACTGGGCGCGGGATTCGCGTGTTCGGCGATACGGCGGTGGTGCATGGCTCTGAATCTGATGAGGTGGAAGCTGACGGGAAGCGATTTAGTGTGCGTTACGTTTATCTTGATGTGCTGCGGAAGCGCGATGGGAAGTGGAAGTTGGTGGCTTCGCAGTTGGCACGTCGGGCGGACGAATGATAGGCGCGATTTGGTTTTCCCTTGTTCCTTTTGCCCTGTGGTTGAAAATCTTTACCACAGAGGGCACGGAGGCTGCACGAAGGTCACGGAGAAAACCGAGGCCCTACTAGTTCTCGTTGACTTGAAGGCGATTTTGCCAGTGGGACCAGAGGAACCAGGCTATGGCGGCGATTAAGAAGACTCCTATGATGGCGTCGAACTTATGGAAATATTTGCCGAGAGCGCGCCAGTTTTCTCCTAATTTCATTCCCAAGTAGGCCAGGGCGAAACACCAGGGCCACGAGCCTATGAATGTATAGATGTGGAATTTGCCGCGCGGCATGCGCGCGATTCCAGCGGGGAGGGCGATGAATGTCCGGATCACAGGCAGCAGACGCCCGATTACGACCGCCATTTCTCCGTGACGTTGAAAGAAGTGGTCGGCCCAGTCGAGTTCGCGTCGGCCCATGAGGATCCAACGTCCGTAGCGCTCGACCAGCGGACGACCGCCGTAGCAACCGATTTCGTAGGCAACCAGCGAACCTAGATTGCAGCCGATGGCTCCAGCAGTTGCGGCCCAGAACAAATGCATCTTGCCGGTGTAGACGAGATAACCAGCGAAGGGCATGATGAGTTCCGAAGGCAGCGGGATGCATGCGGATTCGATGGCCATGAGGAGCGTGATTCCGGCATAGCCGGTTGCCGCCACAAGAGAACTGATAAAGGCGAACAGTATGGTTAGGATTTTTTCAGTCATGCTATGAAGATCATATGATGAGGAACATGCGTCAGGAGCGGTGGCTGATCAAAAGCAGGTCCTTCGCTTCGCTCAGGATGACAAATTTACAAAAGATGGGAATCATAGGCGACTAGATTCTAATGGTGACCAGATTCTATAGGCGACTGGATTCTAATGGAATGGCTCAGCAAGTTCAGAACGCGCCTTCTTGCGTAAAGCTGAAGCCGGGCAAAGTCACGCCTTCTGCCGATTTAGCTACCTTCACTTTTACGACAGGAGCGTCGGGAGCAGTGACCTCGGCCGGGCGAAGGACGGCATATTGCGAGAAGACTTCGCTGTACACTTTGGTGATGAGATGGTCCCGGCCGGTTGAATCCTGGCGCCAGACCTGTCCGAGTTGAACGCTTTTCACGGCCACTTGATTTTTCCTTTTTGTTTGACAGTTTCCAGACTACTCATCCGGTAGCCACGGCGTCAATTGCCGCCGAGTTACTCTCAGCCATGTTTAGGCGTTTCGCTAGATAGAGGCTTTGGTACCATAACGACGTTCATTGATCTACGTTCATGATCTACGTTAATTGACGACGTTGGATTGATCAGGAGGAAAAATGCCTCGGGGAAATTCGCCGCGTCAACCGAGCCGCAGCGGGCGACACGAAGGCGCTCGGCGGGTGCGGGAGGTCACGTTGAAGAAAGCCGGAGTAAGTGGCGAGACAACGAAGGGATCGCGAACGAAGGGCGGTTCAGGCGCGAGGGCGGCTCAGTCTTCGATACCGGCCAAAACGAAATCTTCCGCGGTGAAAAAAGATAGGTCCAGCCGGGGATCGGCTTTTGATCCGACGTCTCCCGATCGGGTGCGCAAAATCATCGCTGGGCTTGATCAGCTTTATCCCGGCGTGACTTGTGCGCTCACGCATCGAAGCGCGTGGGAATTGCTGGTGGCTACGATTCTTTCGGCGCAGTGCACCGATGTGCAGGTCAACCTGGTCACGCCGATCATTTTTAAAAAATATCCTACGGTGCAGGATTTCGCGCGGCTTGAACCCGAGCAGTTGCAGCCCGATATCCGCTCGACCGGATTCTTCCGCAATAAAGCGAAGTCAGTAGTAGGAGCAGCGCGAAAAGTAGTTGCAGAATTTGGGGGCAACGTTCCGGAAGAAATGGATTCATTGCTGAGCCTGCCGGGAGTGGCACGAAAGACAGCGAACGTCGTGCTGGGGACCTGGTTCAAAAAAAATGTGGGACTCGTTGTGGATACGCATGTGACGCGAATCTCACGCCGCCTTGAACTCACGAAACACGAAGAGGCGAAGAAGATTGAAGAGGACCTAATGCGCGTTATCCCACAGGAGCGCTGGACGGATTTTTCGCATGAAGTCATTTGGCATGGACGAAAGCTCTGCGTGGCGCGAAATCCGAAATGCGCGGAGTGTCTCTTGGAGACCCTATGCCATGCCGCCGATAAAACTTGGTCCACGGTTGAGATACATGCGGACGCCCGGTAGTGTTTTCCGTTCCAGGCCGTTGCGGCTAAATCTTCTCTAAGCAAGGACGGTTTTAAGTAATTAATCTTTGAATAAATTGTCGAATGCGGCGCGGGCATCGTTGGGGCGTTGGGCGGGTTTGCTTGATGTTTCCTTCTCTACCATGACTCGAATGGAATAGAGCGGGCAGTTATTTAGCTTGTCCTTGGGGGAAACCCGGGCAGGAATCGGTTGGTTGCATTCGAAGCGGCTGGAGGGATCGAAGTGTTCGCATTGTTTGCAGGCGTGCAAAGCAAAGCCGCACTTCGGACAATTTCCGACGGGCTCAGTTAGGTGCAGCAGGAGGGCTCCGCATTCGGCGCAACGGGAGACGGTGCGGGTGCCGGGCATGTTGAGAGGGCGCGGACCATAAGTATTTTCTCGTTTTGCGGCGGTAGACTTGTCGAATTCTTTCTTTGGCTTGCTACCGGAATCCTGGTAGCCGCGTTGCCGATACTTGCGGTCGGACAATAAAGACCTCCTAAAAAATTGCCTCATTCTGCGCTTTTAGGACATTTAGCACAAGTGCCTCAATNNGTGGAGTCGATGCTTTCTTTCACGTGGTACAACCCTGCTGTGCATAAGACCCTCTAAAGTTGAACTGCGAGCGAGGGAGAAAGTACGGCTCCGCGGCTTGCTCGAGAAATTGTGCTGACGTTATCCGGGTGCTACCATCCCAGATAGAGAAAGAGGAGGTAATTATGGCAGATCGTGATGGTGGTGGTTTCTTGTGGTTTCTGGCCGGGCTCGGAGTTGGAGCTGTGGTTGGAGTATTGTATGCGCCGCAATCGGGCGATGAAACCCGCGAAGTTCTTCGCAGCAAAGCGCAAGCTGGTGGCGAAAAAGCGAAGGAGCAGGCTCGCAAGGTAAAAGAGCACGCAGGAGAGTGGGCGGATCGCGGACGCGAGGTCCTCAACAACCAGAAGGAGCAATTCCGCTCCGCGTATGAAGCCGGGCGGCAGGCATATAACGAGACGACGACGGCTGGTGCTGAACAGTCCAAAAATCTCTAAAGCTGCCAAAGCAGCGCGGGAGTCGCGGCAATGGATGACAATCTTTTAAGAATATTTATCGCGGTAACTTCGATCGCGGTGCTGATTCAAGCCGGAGTACTGGTTGCACTTTTTCTGACAGCGCGCAAGACGATGACGAAAATGGAAGCGCTTGCTGAAGAAGTGAAGGGCAAAGGGATACCCTTAATCGAAACTGTACATACGACCGCAGTGGAACTGCGTCCGAAGATCGAGGCTATCACGGCCAGGGTTGAAGCGATCGCGGGTAAGGTTGAGGAGATCAGCGCTAATGTTGCGGAATCATCCGCGACGGTGAAGAACCAGATCAGCCGGATCGACGCAACCATCACCGACACGGTGGATCGTGCGCGGTTGCAAGTGATTCGCGCGGACGAGTTGCTGAGCCGGACCATCGACAAGGTGGAGGAGACGAGCGAGGCTGTTCATCGCACGGTGACTTCTCCGCTGCGCCAGGTGAATGGATTGGTGGCGGCGATCAGCACCGGGTTTGAAGTCTTCGTGGGACAGAAGAAACGGCCACGCAATGGTTCTAACGTTCCGCAGGACGAGATGTTTATTTAGGTGGAGAGGCTCCGAAGCTCAAGGTCAAGATCAAAAGCAAGAGCTTTACCACGAAGGACACTAAGGT
>PLBX01000104.1 GCA_003135495.1 Acidobacteriaceae bacterium
GCGCGCGAACATGTGATCTATTCGTTTTCCTTGGGCTGAATTAGGAATTTTCAGGCGGGCCTCCGCGCCGTCGCCTGAGTCCAAAGCAGCGGTCATGCATCTACGTGGGTATGGCAAACTTGACGGAATTCAGCCTGGCCGAGTCCATTCCAGTTCTCTCACGCACTCCCGCAACTCTAAATGCGCTGTTGCGCGGGCTGCCCAACATATGGGTGCGCTGCAACGAAGGAACAGATACTTGGAGCGCGTTCGACATAATGGGTCACCTGATTTTTGGAGAGCGCACCGACTGGATGCCGCGGGTGCGGATCATATTGGAGAGCGGAGAAGGACGGCCATTTGATCCCTTCGACCGCTTTGCGCAGTCGAAAGAGAATCAAAACAAGTCTATGGAACAACTCTTGGATGATTTCGCCCGCCTGCGAACAGAGAATCTAGCTGAGTTGCAGAGATTGAATTTGCAGCACGAAGGTTTGACCCGGCACGGAAGACATCCAGAGCTGGGAGTGGTCACGCTATCGGAACTTCTGGCAACATGGGTCGTTCACGACCTCACCCATTTGCATCAACTATCCCGGGTAATGGCCCACCAGTATCGTGATGCAGTTGGTCCGTGGAGCGCCTATCTGGGCGTGCTGCAGTGTACCGGTCATAGCGCTCCGTAGTGAATCGAGTGTCAGCAGACCCTTCCGCGGCAACAGGTATGACTCTACATTGCACGTCCGGCCTGTCGGATTGGCCAAATCCCGGTTAGTCGGTAAAACGGAAGTTATTCGAGCCGCCAACTGGTAGGCAATCGCCTCAATTGGCGTAACGTCCCCATTGCACGAACTGACCAACTTCCTACGAATGTGAGCACAATAATTGTCATCGCCGCCATCCAGAGCGGTTATGCAGTAGAGAACCTAAGTCAAATGTGAACTTCAGAAGCCACGGTTTGCTGACCCCATCTATACTGCATTCTGTTCCCAAGTCATCAAACTTTCCCACGGGGTTTATTCATGAAGAAGCGGAGTCGCGTAAATGCATTGTACGTTTTCGTTTTGACGGCCGCGGGGCTGCTCGCCGCCATGAGTCTTGCTTCTAAATCTTCAGCGGATGGGCCGGCGAAAGCTGGTGACGTAACGGAAGCGCGAGTCTTGCAGGAAACTTCCGAAGGCAACAACTGGATGGTCGACGGCGGGGATTTTGACGAGCGGCATTTCAGTTCGTTAAAGGAAATTACCGACAAAAACATCGACACGCTGGGGCTGGCATGGTGGTTGGATATTGATAGTCCGATGGGCATGACGGCGGAGCCGATTGCGGTCGACGGCAAAATTTACGTCACCGACTCGCTGTCGCGGGTGTACGCGGTGGACGCCTCGTCGGGACATCTGTTATGGAAGTTTGATCCCAGGATCAAGCTAGGGATGAGCACGCAGAACTCATACTCCGCGCGCGTGAATCGAGGCGTCGCGGTTTGGAATGGGAAGGTGTATGTAGGCACGGGAGATTGCCGTCTATTTGCGATCGATGCTGCGTCGGGGAAACAGGTATGGGCTTCACGAATCTGCGATGCCGCCAAAACCGGCACCACCGGGGCGCCGCACGTGGCCAAAGGAAAAGTATTTATCGGATATAACGGTGCGGATGACGAGGTTCGAGGGTCGCTGGTTGCTTTCGACGCGGAGACCGGGAAAGAGGCATGGCGGTTCTGGACAGTTCCGGGAGATCCGGCGAATGGATTCGAATCGAAGGCGCTGGAGCGGGCGGCTAAAACCTGGACCGGCAAGCAGTGGTGGAGGTTCGGCGGCGGAGATGTGTGGGACCCGATTACGTACGATCCCGTGACCGGCCTTCTACTTTTCGGCACATCCAGAGCGGGAGTTGGCGAAGGTACGGACTCACCTGCCGACTCTCCCGGCGGCGACAAATTGTATTCGGGATGCATTGTTGCAGTGAATCCCGATACGGGCGGATATGTTTGGCATTTCCAGACCAGCATTCAAAACTTCGATACCGAAAACTTCCACATCATTCTTGCGGACCTCGACATCGACGGACAAAGGCGGCATGTGGCGATGACCGCTCCGAAGAATGGCTTCTTTTATGTGCTGGATGCAAAGACTGGGGAGTTCATCGCGGGGAAGCCTATAGTGAAAATTCTCTGGGCTACCTCTCTCGATCGCAAGACCGGACGGCCGCTCTTGTTTCCGGGCGCCACGCAGCGCGGTTGGACGGTTCACAACTGGTGGCACATGAGCTACAGCCCGGTAACGGGGCTGGTGTATATTCCGACAACGGATCGCCGGTCTAGCATTAGATCTTCTACTCGATCTTCCACCGAGCCGGCACAAGAAGAGCCTGTGGGAGAAGGTGCGTGGGCGGGCGCTTTCGATGGCAGGCTTGTCGCATGGGACCCAGTCAGCGAATCCGCGCGCTGGTCAGCGGAGTTGCCCATAGCAGTCAATAGCAGCGTTCTCTCTACCGCCGGAAATTTAGTGTTTCAAGGCGAAGGCACCGGTGAATTTGACGCTTACGCTGCGGACAGCGGGAAAAAACTTTGGTCGATCAAGACAGGTTCAGCGATTGATGCCACTCCGGTGAGCTTTAGCGTGAATGGCGAGCAGTACGTTGTGGTTCCCGTGGGATGGGGATCGGCCTCGCGAATTTTTGGCCCGGCTAGCATGATGGCGACTCCCGAATCGAAACGGGGCCCGTCGAGGCTATTGGCCTTCAAACTGGGAGCGAAGAATCCCTTTCCTTACCCATCGAATACGATACCGCTTGTACCGAAGCCTCCGAAGCAAATCTTCAGCAAAGAAGTGGTTGAGCGGGGGAAGGCTCTGTACGAAAGCCACCTCTGCTCCGGGTGTCACTCTCCAGGACTCGATGGCAGCGGAGCGTGGACGGTGAACGGAGCGATTCCGGATTTGCGCTATGCGCCGCCCGAAGTCCACAGCCAATGGTACGGCATCGTTCTCGCGGGCACGCATCGCGATGCGGGCATGCTTGGATTCGGCACGGACTTGCAGTTCCCCAACATAAAAAAGCTGACGGCACGGGAAGCGGACGCAATTCATGCCTACGTTATCGATGGGGCTTGGAGAGCGTATGACGAACAACAAAAAAGTCTGGGAGATAAGGGAGGACATTAGTGATGGTTGTTTAGAGGCAGCCAACGAAGCGATCCACCTGATGAGGAACTTCAACTTTAATATTGGTCTAAACAATCACAGGGAAAACCGGCGGTGTAGAAAAGCGGGGATATCGCGTGCACCCTGGGTCACGGCCACAATCTCAATGGGCCGGGACGTGGCGCGATAGATGACGAGGTAAGCGCCCACCGGCCAGAACAGAACCGGGTAAGTGGTCAGATCATCGCGCTTATGGCCTATGCCAGGCGTGCTGCCAATAGCGTCGAACGCATCGAACAACCTGCCTATCCACTGGTCGGCGGCGTCAATATTATCCTGGGCGATAAAGTCCCATATGCCATCCAGGTCGCGGTCGGCATCCTCGCTCAGAATATACTGCGTCACGCCTTATGCTTTCCGACGCTGCTCGGATTTACGCTTGAGCCGGGCGCGGGCGTCCCTTGGGTGAACATGTTGTCCCCGGTCAAGCGTGTCCAGACGGCGGCCAAGCTCATGGTTGAACCCGGCAAGCTGGACAGAGCGCGCATGGTCATGCTCTTCAAGCAACCGGAGCGCTTCCCTGACTACTTCGCTCGCGGAGTTGTAGCGGCCCGATTCTACTTTGGCGCTCACGAATTTCTCAAGCTCGGTAGTAAGAGACACGTTCATGGCTAGGCTCCCAATTATCTGACTTTAGCGTCGTTAACAAAGATTGTCAATCTTTGTTATAAACGTTGAAGTTTGGCACTAACCCATGAGGAGAACTACATATTCTTTTGCGCCTACGGGTTCAGCACGATCTTGCCGAACATCTGGCTCTTCTCCAGGTACTCATGAGCGGCGCGGATTTCCTTCAGAGGGAAAGTGCGGTCGATGACGGGCTTGAGGCGTCCGGCGAAGACGTGGCTTAGGACTTCGTGGAGTTCGCTCATGGTACCCATGTAGGAACCGAGCAACGCCAGTTGTCGCGAGAAGAGAAAGCGCAGATCGAGATCAACTTTTGGTCCTGTGGTCGCGCCGCAGGTGACTAGCGTGCCTCCGGCTTTCAGCGATCTCACACTCTCCTCCCAGGTTGCTTTTCCTACGTGCTCGATGACGATGTCGGCGCCTTCGGAGTTGGTGATCTTGCGGACCTCCTGCGAAATCTTTTGCTGGTAGTGATTGATAACGAAGTCGGCGCCTAGTTCGCGGGCACGCACGATTTTGCGATCGTCGCCGGCAGTGGCGATTACGCGCGCGTGAAAGAGTTTTGCGATCTGGATGGCTGCGATTCCCACGCCGGAGTTTGCTCCCAGGACGAGGACAGTTTGACCGGGGCGGATGGCGGCGCGTCCCGTGAGCATGTGCCAGGCGGTAACAAATACTAACGACACGCTGGCGGCCTGATTGAAATCGAGCGAGTCTGGGATGGGGATGACGTTGACTCTGGGCGCGGCAAACAGTTCGCAGTTGCCGCCGTCCACGCCGTTGCCGAGAACGGTGAAATGGCGGCACTGATTTTGCAGTCCGGCAACGCATTTTGCGCAGTGATTACAGAAATGCATGGGAGCGATCAAGACGCGCTGGCCTACTTTTAGGTCGGTGACGTACTCGCCTAATTCGACGATTTCTCCGGCGATATCGCTGCCCATGATGTGGGGCAGGTTCACTCCGGGCAGGCCGCCGCGCACGAATATATCCAGATGATTCATGGAGCAGGCGCGCACGCGAATCAGCACTTGATCCTTGCGCGGCTTGGGATCGGGAACGTCTTCGTAGGTGAGGACTTCGGGTCCACCGAATTGATGGATGCGTACGGCTTTCATGGGGGCTCCTGCAACTGAGGTGAACTGTTTCGGGACTAGATACCAAATCGAAAATGTACCAGACGCGCTGTGATAAATCGCGCAGAATATCGATGGGTAAGGGCGTGGGTTTGCCTAACGTAGGCCATGTTTGGAGGGTGTTTTCAGTGGGTACTGGACACGATCCGCGAAACCGGTGAGTGGCCATGAGCCACTGCAGTTCGAGTCTGCCGCCCTCCGTGCAGTCACTCACAAAATGCCCACAAAAGTACCCTTGACAATGGATGTCGGCGGCGCGACGATGAAGATTCGCGGGCCGTGTCCTGAGTACTCACAGGCGAAACACCAGTAGCCCCGGGGTGATGACCCGGGGCTTTTGATTTGCTGGCCGTCCTTCATTTCCGCTAAGCCACAATTAAATCTCACGTTCAAACTTACATGACTATCCTCCACTATCTTGCAAATGAAATATATCTGGAACTTCTAGGATGAGAACATGAAAAAGTCGGGCGCGAGCCAAGGCCAGTCGGCATCGGAGCTCATCTCGAAAAGAATCGCCGAACTCGGGGACTGGCGCGGGGAAACCCTCAGCAGAATGCGCAAGCTCATCAAGGAAGCAGACTCGGACGTCGTCGAGGAGTGGAAGTGGATGGGCACTCCGATTTGGTCGCACGACGG
>PLBX01000322.1 GCA_003135495.1 Acidobacteriaceae bacterium
AAGCGTGACATCCAAAATAGCGCTGCGTTAACCCATGCGATCGGGATTTTAGGCGCCTCGGGCTTGGCATGAACAATTTTCTCCATGGCGCGAACCGCTAGTTTTACGGGAAACGTCCGATGATAGCAGTAGCGCTCTTCCCGAACTTGGAGCTGGGCCTGCCGGGCGACGTCGGAAAAACTTCGCTTCGTGTAGCGTAAGTGTCCACCGTTTTGGATCTCGCTGCCGTCGAATTCCGGTTGTTTGAAGTTGCTGCGTTGATTGAGGTTTTATTTTTTTGTCAGTTCGAGGTCCTTCTTGACGGTACTGGTAACAGGCGGTGCAGGTTATATCGGCAGTCATACGGCGCGCGCTTTGCGGCGTTCCGGCTATAAAGTTGTTATCTACGACAATCTTTCCAGCGGGTTTAGACGGTTGGCGCAAGGCTTTGAACTTGTGGAGGGCGACATTGCCGACGAAGCTAAGCTGCGGGGAGTGCTCTCGCGAGTAGACGCGGTATGCACTTCGCGGCGCACGCGTACGTCGGCGAATCGGTTGACAATCCGCGCAAATATTTCCGCAATAATGTTCTCGCGGCACTCAGTCTCTTGAACGCCACGCTGGACGCAGGGATTCGGCAATTCGTGTTTTCCTCTACTTGCGCAGTCTACGGGGTGCCGGGGACGGTTCCAATTTCGGAATCGACGCCGCGGGAGCCGGTCAATCCTTATGGCGCGTCGAAACTTTTTTTCGAAAATGCGCTCGAGGCCTACAGTCGCGCTTACGGGCTGCGGTCTGCCCGTCTGCGTTACTTCAATGCGGCGGGAGCTGACGAAAGCGGCGAGATCGGCGAATTGCACGATCCGGAAACGCACCTGATTCCACTGGCACTCGCCGCGACTACAGAACACGCGGCCGAATTGCAGGTTTACGGTTCGGACTATCCTACGCCCGACGGCACTTGCGTTCGCGACTACGTTCATGTAAACGATTTGGCCGACGCGCATGTGCGAGCGCTGCAATATCTTGACAGATGCAGCGACAAGCCGCAAGGCGAAGCGCTCGCGATTAATCTTGGAACCGGGAGGGGATATTCCGTTCTCGAGATCATGCAAGAAGCGGAAAGAGTCACTGGTCGCGCAGTTCGGAGAAAAATCGGAGAGCGGCGTCCTGGCGACCCTCCGACGTTGGTGGCGGACGCAGCGAAGGCTCAACAACTCCTGGGATGGACCGCTAAACGCAGTCTGGCCGACATCATGTCAACCGCGTGGAACTGGATGCAGGCAAACTCGCGCGCGACAATAAGTAGCTAGCGCACTGCCAGGAAGGAGTAAGTACCTGTAGGAATTGTTACTTCTGAGGTGCTGGGGTTGCAGAAATGTAAATTGACTGCACCTTCTTCCGCCGGATAGGCGTTGAGCGATAGATTTCCCAATCGCCCGGGCGGCGTGATGCTGGTAATTTGATCGGCGACGATAAGTCCNNACTGTAAATCTTCATCTGCGACAGCGAGGTTCCATTCCCCAACGTGAAGCTATTTCCTTCGCTGATCTTGACGGGTATGGCGAACGTCTTTTGTTTCGCGCTAAGTCTTTCGAGCCAGTTACTATGAGTACCGTCGCCGGTAGCTCCGATGTAATTCGTGATNNGTTAGCGCCGGTTGCGAATCGATCAGCGTAATGATGTGATGCGGCTGCACCGTCGTATACGGGGTCGTGCCAAAGTTCAGCCGGCCCTTGGTCAGCAACTGCGTCCCCCCGGTGTTCGCCGTCCCATCCATCATCATCGTCGCGGTCTGGTTCGGCACAGAGTTATTCGGTGAAGTTACGCTTGCCGTGCATACGGTATATCCCCCCGGCGATGTCTGCCCATAACTCGCGCATTGGTGCGAGAGCTGTAATGGAGTTCCAGACATGCCGACTCCCACCACCGGCCCGCGCTCCACGTCCACCGTCACGCTCCGATTAACCGACACAATACTGCCAGGCCAAAACGCCAGGTTTCCAACATAGTTACCCTGTTTGATAGTGTAAGCCGTAGTCGCTGATGACCCGGCGTCGTTGTAAGTGCATACTAAACCGCCCGCGCATGCTGCCGCCTGTGTAAGTCCACGCGCCACATACCCGCACGTTCCTCTCGCGCCACCCGTGCAGCTTACCGCGTTCGGATATACCGCCCCCACTCCAATCGGTGTCGTCATGCGAAGTACGTCATACGTGATCGCGTCCGTTCCATTCGCCACCCTCGGCCACCGCACCGGAATCGAATCGCTTCCCGTCGACAGCCAGTCCAGCACCTGCATCGGAGAGGTCTGCGTGCCGCTCGTCGTATCATTCGCCACGATGAAGTAGGAATACGGCGTAGAACCCGCGCCCCCCGCCGCAAACACGCCTTCGGTCCCGCCATTGCCTGCGATCTGGAAACTGGACGCCCCGCTCGACGTCCCTGCAATCAGTCCCGCAATTCCCAGGCCGGGATACGGCGATCGCGCCGGCGACAGCGGGTTCAGTGCGGCGCTGCTCTCCGAATAGATATTCTTTAAGTACGCCCCCTGATAACTCCCTGTCGTATTCGACGAATACAACTGCCACGGACCTGTCGCCTGCAATACCGTGTTTTCTA
The DNA here is from genome assembly GCA_003135495.1 of Acidobacteriaceae bacterium. Classification (GTDB taxonomy): domain Bacteria; phylum Acidobacteriota; class Terriglobia; order Terriglobales; family Acidobacteriaceae; genus Acidiflorens. Next base: position 2,602 of record PLBX01000322.1, read on the forward strand.
TGTAAATTCCGTTTGAGTTATAAACCGTTGCTCCGTTCGAGCCATTCGCAGTTATCGTAGAATCGCGCAGCGTGATCACCGGAGCAACCTGCTGCGCCTGGTTCCCCGCCGAGAATACAAACGATCCCGTCCAGTTCACTCCGTAATTTAACGGAATCGCCTGATTATTGAAGTGCTGAATGGTCGCGTTTTCGTCGTCCCATAAGTCAAAGAAATTATTGAAGCGCCCATTTTCCCCCACCTTGTCATAGGAGATATCGATCAAGTGGCTATTCATCGCATTATCCAACACCGCGACATAGGCCAGCGCCACCACCCCTGGAGTCGACTGCACCGCCAGGTCTGCTCCCGGATGCGCATACTGAAACGTCGTCGCACTCGGCACCGCAGTCACCACCGCATCGCCCCAGTAACTGCTGTTGTCGGTGAACAGAATCGTCACCATATCCCCAACACGAAAGCCGTGCGCGCTCCCTGTCGTAATCGTCGCAACCTGCGTCGTTCTTTGCGTCTGCGTTACCGCCACCCCCGCAAACGCCGGGTTCGACGACACACTCACCGGCGTGCGGAACGTCAATCCCGAAACTGTGTTATCCGTAAAGTCATTCGAACTCTTCAAATCTCCTATCTGCAAACACGCCCCACGCTCCAAACAGTTCAACGACGCCCCGTACCCACTTAACACCGATTGATTCGAATGCAAATAAATCGTCCCGTACACGTTATAACTGTTCACCACACTAGCCGGCCCATTCGCCGGTATCGTCACGTTACACTGAGAATTAAAGTAAGGAACCTTACTAACACCGCAAGCCTGGTTAATTGCTTCCTGAATGCCCGATGAGGCGGAACCTATTGTTGTTCCAGAGGAGTAAGAAAAATAGGGAGTGAATGTTATGGTCCCAGAAGAAGCGCCCGAGGTGCAATTGCCAGAAATGACTTTGACTGATTCACTTTTTCCACCACCGGAGAGAAGCACTTGATACCCGGCTCCACTAGTGGTATCGATGCCCAGGGGACAAGGAGTCAGGGTAACTTTGGCTTGCTGGCCGCCAGCCAACGAATTCGAGATCGTTTGCCTCCAGTTCAGTTCTTTCATCCCCGTCTCCGCAACGGAAGGGCAAGCGATGACGACGAACTCTAACGCCGCCAAGAACATTACAACTAAACGTCCCATAGAAACCTCTTCTCAGACAGCTCAGGCCATATCCCTCGAATGAACGGGGTATTTAGACGCGCGGACTCTCTATAATTGCTTTAGCGCTACAAAGTCTGCAACGGTGACGAGTGTTCTTCAACCTGCTATCTTGCCAAAGCCGCATAGTTGCGCAGCATAGGAGAATACCGCCAGACAGCAAGAATCATAAATGAAAGATATACCGCGAATGAACGTTTCGACATCGCGATTAGGATTTGGCTGCGTCCAACTGACCGCCCATCGTAATCGAAAAGAAGCGGTGTCTGCGCTGGAGCATGCATTCTGCATGGGCATAACGCATTTTGACGTGGCGCGGGCTTATGGCTTTGGAAGAGCTGAAGGTATTTTGCGAGAGTTTTTAGTAAAAAAGAGAGCGAAGGTGACATTAACCACGAAGTTCGGCATGGAACCGCCCTCTGGTCTGGCTGGAAACGCCCGGCTCATTAACGGATTAAAAAAGACGCTACGACATTTTCCAGGAGTGCTTCGGCGAGCAAAGAATTATGGATCGGCGATGACCAAATCAGGACTTTTTACGCCAGAATCGGCGGTGCGAAGTTTAGAAGTAAGCCTGCGGGAACTGGGAACTGATTATGTCGACATCTTTCTTTTACACGAAGCGACGCTGGCCGATGCGAATAGTGAGCAATTGGTAGAAGCACTCGTGGCGCAGGTGGAAAAAGGGAAAATTCGCCAACTAGGCCTGGGCTCAGCATTCCCTAAAATTGAGGCGTGCGGAGAATTACTTCCCGACGTCTACAAGGTCTTACAGTTTAATGACAATGCCGCAGACAGGAGCGTTCAGAAATTGCCTCTGCATAACACGCGATTTATGATCACCCACAGCGTGTTCAATCCGCTGAAATCGCTGCAGCGGGCGGTACGAGCGTTTCCTGAAATAGCCCGGGAACATTCGACACGAGTGAACATTGACCTGACGGAGCCGGCGACGATGAGTTCTTTCCTACTCCAATTCGCGCTCTGGAATAATCCAGACGGCATGGTTCTGTTTTCCAGCAAAGATCCTTTGCATATTTCTACCAACGTTCGGGACGCTGCCTCCCTTCCCAGCGAAGAGACGATGCGCTATTTCATCGAGTTCGTGAACCAAATTTTGCTCCCGACTAATCCTGGGCGATCGTCGTATACGAGCTTCAGCGAATCGTCATGATCGTTGATCTCGATGCAACGGAAGGCAATTTAGAACTAAGAGCCGATCTGTGTGTGATTGGAACTGGCGCAGCGGGGCTGGTCATTGCCTCGGAAATGAATCACGTTGGGATCAACACGGTGTTGCTCGAAAGCGGGAGCCATGAACACGAACCGTCAACCCAAGCGCTTTATGACGTCGCAGTAAGCGGATTGCCTCACCCGGGATCTACGCAAGGACGGTTTCGGGTTTTGGGAGGATCGACTACGAAGTGGGGAGGGCAGGCTCTAGCTCTTATGCCTTCTGACTTTGAACGGCGCGACTGGGTGCCAAATAGTGGTTGGCCGATCTCGTTTGAAGAATTGAGCACCTACTACGAACGCGCAGGCCGATTCTTGATGCTGGACAAATTTAATTTTGATACCGATCTTTTTTCATACTTGCGAACTCGGGCGCCTTCCTTCGATACCGAGCAGCTGTGGTATCACTTCTCAAAATGGAGTCCGAAGCCGAATCTTCGGGAACATTATTTACCAGGCATTCGCACTGCAGAGAACTGCACCTTGTTGTTGCATGCGAATGTTACCGACATCCGACTGGACAATGGGGGCGATAGTATCGCCAACATTCAAATATGCTCGCTGAAAGAAAAGAGGGCGACGGTGCGGGCTCGATCTTACGTTCTCTGTATCGGCGGCATTGAAACTGCTCGCCTACTTCTAGCAAACAACAAACAGAGGTCTCTAGGAGTCGGAAATGAGTTCGACCTCGTAGGTCGGTTCTTCCAGGACCATCCGAGCGCGTTTATCGGTTGGGTCAAGCCCCGAAGTGCTTCGCGCGTGCAGGGGTTATTCAACGTCTTCCACAAGCGCGGACTAAAGTATTCGGTTCGATGCACCGCGACCCCGGCGTGGCAACGCCTTCATAAAGCACTTAATGTCTCCATGGGCGTAACTTTTGTAGAAGATGATTCAACGTTGCAAGACATGAAAGATATTTATCTCGCGCTCCGACATGGAAAGGTTACCGAGCGTCTCCTCTCAAAACTGCTTCGAAGAGCGCGGAACCCCAGGTCGGCGCTGTTGCCGGCTTATCACTTCATGGTGCGTGGCAGGACTTTTGCTCCTGACGCGCGCATGCAAATTGGCCTGACCTCAGAGCAAGAACCTAACATTGAGAGTCGGATTTTACTCTCTGAGAAATGCGATGCACTGGGCATGCGTCGCGCAGACGTACGCTGGAAATTAACCGATCTGACATTTCATACGATGCGACAGTTCTCTCGAACATTGCAAAGTGAATTTCTGCGGGCGGGCGTGGGAGAAATCGCTTTGGAGCCTTGGGTTATGGAAGATTCCCCAGAATGGATGAACCACATTACAGATCAAAATCATCACATGGGAACAGCGCGTATGGATGATTCACCGAAGTCGGGAGTAGTTGATCGAAATTGCCGAGTGCATGGCGTATCGAATCTTTTCATCGGCAGCAGCGCTGTGTTTCCTACCGGCGGACACTCGAATCCTACGCTGACGATTATCGCACTTTGCCTCAGGCTCGCTGATCGGCTAAAGCAAGAGTTAAAGTTTCATTAATTTTTGGACGGATCGCACAATTTCTGTCGTACGGATTGGCGATAAACGCTGATGAGATTTTGTGCCTGATGCGACAGGGTTAATTTTTCCAAAATCGTTTGCCGCGCTGCATACCCTATGCGACCACGTAAGTCGGAAGATGCTAACAAAGCACTAAGGACCTTAACGAGATCTTCCTGTGCATCTCCCGGAATAAGCCATCCATTCTCGCCATGCTCAATCACTCCCTCAATTCCCTGCCCTCGGCACGCAATGATCGGCTTGCCGCAGGACATCGCCTCCAAGTACACGCAGCCCAAGCCCTCGTTGCGACTGGGCAACACAAAGATTGTGCAGTTGCGCATGGCTTCAGCTACTTCGATGCGACTCTTGCGACCTGCAAAGCGAACATCTTCCTCTATGCGCAGCTCGCTTGCGAGTGCCTCGAATTGCGCACGATAGAGCCCCTCTCCGATAACGGTGCAACGAATCTGAGGAAACGTCGATTTTAGAATTCCGACCGCTCGTAAAACTAGTTCGTGACCTTTGCTCGGAAGTAATTGCCCGACCACCAAAATTTCTGCCGGGAGCACTTCGGCGTTCGCTGGTAAAGGAGAAAATAGAGTCGGGTCGACGCCGTTGTACACGACGTCGCTAGAAATTCCAGCTTGCATTCTAGCCTGCAGAATTTCTTGTACTCTTGCGCTGACACATATCACGCTTCGCGCCGCACGGTAAACATACACAGATGCCTGGCGACGCCATGCGGCAGCAATGCCGGTATGAGAGCAGGTGTTAAATACATCCAACCCGTGCACGGTGACCACAAATGGGATATTCAATTTCTTCGAGAGCAACGCAGCAGCTAGGCCCTACGGGAGCGCCGAGTGGGCATGGATAACATCAATCGGCTTCGCACGGTGCAGTTTTTCGACTCTCGGCAGAAGTCGCCTGAAGAGGAACTTTCCTGCGCTTGATAGTCCTAATATTCCCGGGGGACACTGCAGGTAGCGAACCCAATCTGCGGGAGCAGATCGAATCGAACGCTTTCGCCTGTGATAAATCGAGGAAACCGCAATTACGCTCGACTCAATGCCCAGGTTTTCAAACTGCTCCATGGGTTCTGCGACAAAGCAACCATCAACTTCGTTTTGATCCGACGGGAAAAACGGGGTGATGGTGAGAACATTGAGCGGTGATGCAAGTTCTTCCAATCGAGACATCAGTTGTGCTCATGCCGTTGTTGAAACAGGTCGTGAGCCAGAGTAACCAGGTTTTCAACGTGCCCACTCCAACTGAAGTCCTGCGCGCGCCGAAGACCATTTCGCGACAGTTTTTCCGCCAGTTCTGGCGATTGATGAATGCTTAAGACTTGCTCTGCAATCGACTCCGGGGAGAAACGGGGGAAATAAACTGCTGCGTCCTGGCATATTTCGCGATGGACCGGCAAATCCGAAGCTACTACGGGCAACCCGCTCGACATTGCCTCCACTAGGGGATGCGCAAACGTTTCCGCGTAGGCCGGACTAACGTAGATTTGGCAGCCTCGGTAGAGGTGATGAAGCAGGTGATATGGGACCGCACCCAGTTCGACAATGCTATCTCTAACACTTATCTCGTCGGCCAGCGAAGCCGTGGCCTCAGCTCGATACGAGCCAGGATTCTTCTGCGAAGACAGATCACAGGTCAAGAACAGCTTTATCTTTTTTTTGGGCAAGCGGTCTCGTAAAAAAGGCAGGGCGCGGATTAAAGTCTCGAAATTGCGGTAGTAGTTATAGTGGCTCACAAAAAGCAGCTTCAGCGTATCGCCCGAATCNNATGGAGGCAGGCAACGGAGTCTTGTCGCTAGTGAACAATTCACGATCGAACCCATGGTAAACGGAGAAAACACTCTTGCCCGTCCATTTGCTGAGGTCATGAGCAAAGGCCTTGCTCGGAGCGAGCGTGACGTCGGCCCAAAGTATGGACCGCCTTGCGAAAAAGCCTTTAATTAGAGTATCACTCCAAAGCACATAGTCTCCGCGTTTTCGGACATCGCGGTAAAAATCATCCGATACGTAGAGAGAATTACCCGAAAGCAGGATCTGCTGCACTGGCGAGTTTCGGACGGCAAAGTTCCCGGCAGAAAGCAACACTTGCGCACCACTGCTCCGCAGCAAACTCTTCAGTTTCGTTTGTTCGAAGAGAAAACGTTCTAAAACTCCACGGGTGCGCTTGACCTCGGCAAACGATATGTTTGGATAATCAATGAATTCCCTCCGCAGGTCGGCACTCAGGAGAACGGTAGCGTGAACGTCTTTTCTCCGGGCGAGATGGGGGATCACGTTGCGCAGATAAGTGAGTCCTGCACCCGCGCTTGCAGCCAGTCCATTGATAAATAACCGAATCATCGACGGGCGATAATTCCTCTAAAATCGGGCCGCCAATTGGTGCGAAGAATACGAGGAGCGGGCTCTTCTGCAGACAACATACTGGCATCAGGAAGGATATCGGAGAGCAGAAAAGCAGAAGTCCAAAAGAAAACGGAGAGATAGGACCCGACGGCAAAAAGCCAATCCTCAAAACCCGCGTGGACAAAACCCGCTAGCACTACCATGGCCAGCGGGATTGAATAATACCTTACTTCAGACGTCCGATTCATTAGGACGCATACTCTCCACACCTGCGATGCTGTCAGTCCGATTAGAGCGATAAAAGGCAATACACCGACCAAGCCCACCCATTCTGCGACGGCAATGTAACTGCTGCCGTGCTCACGCTCAACTTCTGAAAAAGAACTGGTTGTTCCCAGATGCAAGCCTGGATCTAGGCCGGTGGGACTAGTACCATAGCCGGTGCCAAACCACGGATGCTCCTTGATCGAGGCGATCGACTGGCTCCACGGTCCGCGCCGCGAGCCCAGAACGCCTTCCTCCTTATGGCCCTTATACAGAAAGGCGTCCTTAAGGTCCATAAGTTGAGTATTTAGAGACTCAGGGGCCAACATGCCTCCGATGGCAACGAAGAAAAGAACTGTTGCCACTATTTTTACCAGCAGCTTGTAGCGGTGAAGGGTAAGGCAAAACACAACGGTGACAACCGCAACCGTAATCATCGCGGCACGCGAAAGGCTAAAGCGGACAAGATAAGTACAACAGAGCAAAGCAACGAGTCTCCGGATTTTCATCGCTGGAGCGTCACTGATGAGCCATCCCCATAACAAGAAAGGGAAAACTCCAATGCTCATTACGGCACCGAGGGAGTTAGGGTTTCCCCATACGCTATTCCCCATACCCAGATACAACACGGCTGAGCCGTAGGCCGCCATCTCGCATCCCAAAATCATACCGTTAAAAAAGCGTCCTTCCCGGTTTAGAAGCGCTAAACGGAGACCCGAGGCACAATAAAGAAAAAGCAAGCCTAAGCTCAAAGCCTTTAGTGCCGCCACCTGAATAAACGAAGACACAGTAGCGGAGATAAGTGCGGTGAAGACGCAGAATGCGGCGAGAAGGTGAATGGTTCGAAAGGGGCCACGAGGAGCTTTTATCCAGATAACAAAACCAACCAGAGCGCCTACAGCCAACACGACCCAGCGCCCCATACTTGCCGCGCCCTGAAGTGGGACGGTCATCCCACGCCAGAGAAATATGATCATCACAAGGGCAAAGAAACGCTGATCGAAGTTCCAAACAGCGGCGATGATAATTTCCAGGACGATTATGGCGCCTAAGAAAGAGACATCGCCGAAGTTCTGCAAATGGAAATAGATGAAATACAGCACCAGGCTGAGAGCTAAGACGATGCCAAGCCAGTGCGAGGGCTTCAACGATGTCATCAGGCTCGCTCCGNNGGAATGCTCGCCCATTATTTTTTTGAGTTCAGGATCTCGCACGATTGAATTTATCGCTGCACTTAGTTTATCGACATCCCGCGGAGGCACCAGATAGCCGTTCCATCCGTCCTCAACCAAATCAGCGGAACAACCGGCAACCCTGGTCACGATAACAGGAAGCCCAGACGCCATCGCTTCATTCACAACCAAACCCCACGGATCGCTATGAGTGGGCAAAACGAAGGCTTCCGCCGTCGCGTATATACTCGCGAGATCGTCCCGTTGCGCAAAACCTGGAAAGCAAACCAAGCCAGGCGTGATCTGCTTGGCGCGTTGCATCAACTCTTCTTTGGAAACTCCATCGCCCGCAAATACCAAGCTGACCTCTGAACGAACAACGCTCTCTAGTTTGGCATATGCAGCAAGGAGATCAAACACACCTTTTTCGGGAACCAGGCGCCCCACAAAAAGAATGAAGCGCTGGGGCAAATTTAGTTTGCCACGAAATGCAGCAGAATGGGCCCTGGTTTTTTCCGCTAGCGACGCAAATAAGCCATTATCGACAGCATTGGGAGCGGTCACGATGGTTTTGCCCGCGGAGCCCAGCATGGTGAGATATTCGTGAGAAGCTTTCCCGGGAACGACGAACCTGTCACATTTTCCCAGAAAATATCGCTTTAGGGACTCCACCAAAGGTTTTCCGGAACGTGCGTCGTCGCGATTGCTCTCTGACCATAAAACAAATTCGACTTTGCGCCTCCGCGCCCACCAAAGCGCCTGCCATGAGGCGAGATAATTGTATCCGCCACAAATAATCACTTGCGGGCGAACCGCATTCAGGGCGCGCCACAATCCTCGATTGATGAGCAAAGTATTTCTTCCGGCACGCCAACGCCACGAAGGCAGGACTTGATACGAAAAGCGAATTTCGTTTCGATAGACGCGCCATTGCCGAATTGTCTCATCCGTGTCCGCAAGGAATATTACGTGCAAATCAAGTTCTGAGCGGCGCGCCAAGGCGTTGAACACGGGAATGCGGTATGGAGCGATGATCTCCGTTAGGATCACAGTCCTTCGGCTCATGACGGCGGCGCCATCACCGAAAGGGGGCGATGAGGGCAAATGAAGACTGCGGTGGCTCTTCTTGACAAACCTCCCTCGACCATTCCTCTCTCTTTAATTTTCTCCTGAGATTTGTCCGGTAAAGATATTTAAACACCGACGAAGGAATTCTTCGAGCGTTTACTCTCGTACAGAAGTGATAGCCAGCGCCTCGCGATAATATTCCAATCAAATAGTTCCTGACACCGGAATAAACCCGCTCGCCCTATAGATGTTCGATACTCGGCACTGTCAAGAAGAGTTGAGAGGGCCGACGCAAACTCGTCGATATCTTCGGGATTCACTAGTATTCCCGCGTCGCCCAGTACTTCTGGAATGCCGCCACGGTTCGAGCCCACGACCGGAGTGCCGCAGGCCATGGCTTCAGCGCTCACCATTCCAAAAGGTTCCTGAAATAAAGACGGTATCGCAAAGACGGTCGCACGCTGAAACCAAGAAGGTAAATCCTTATCGTGATCAATATATCCTGGAAAATGAATGAGGGCGTTTCGATCACGGATTAGCGATTGCGCTATCTCCCGCACTTTACGTACATAATCACTCTCGCGATGAACTCCGAAACCAGTCGCACCGCCTATCACTAACGACGCGCCGGGGTGACGGTCTAAAACCTGGCCATAGGCGCGCACAAGTTGTAGAACTCCCTTTTCCTCGTCAAAACGTCCGACAAAGAAAATAGTTTTTGCCTCGCGAATTTCTTCTTTCGGACAAAAAAGCTGCGTGTTAACTCCGTTAAAGATAATTTCCGTTTTTGCAGCCAGACTAGGCGAGCGACCGACGAATGTTCCTTTCAAAAATGTGCTGCATGTTGCAATACCGTCTACTTGCTGGGCCAGTCCATCTAGCATGGCGGCGTTCCAATGCCCCAGATGGTTGTTGTGGATGTGCAGCCAGATTATCCCTTCGTACCCTAGATGGCGCAATTCGCGAACCCATTGAGGGCGGTTATGGANNAAAGCGGCTCATCCCAACGGCGAACATATGGAATTGACTGGATTACATCACACACCTTGGATATTCCGCTGGTGCGATGTGGGAGGTTGTAGAGGTGCTCTGATGCGGTTGGAAAGCCGAACACGGTTACTTCAACCTTATTCGTCAAGCGACTGTAAACTTCGAAGGTCCAGCGTGCGAGCGCTCCTCCGTAAATGGGACTGAATTGCTCACGGCCAGACAGAAGAACGCCTACCCTAAGCATTTGGGATGTTTTAATCTCGCCATTTAGGCCGTTATGACACCCGATATCCGACGTCACGCAATGCCTTCGATCGCTTTTTTGAAAAGATTGCGTCCCGCAACGGCCCAAATGACGAAGTAAACCACACACCCAAAAGCTATGAGGGCTAAGGGATGGAGATGCCTTGAACTCGCGATCCACAAGATGATCCCCATGATCAAACTGGCGATCACGGAAAGTCCCAGAAGTGGACTGCGAGCGGCGGTCTGGACTGACGGCGGACAACGCAAGAAAGCGTACAGGGCCACTGCAAACTCGCCTATCACGTACGCCACACAGGCTCCGGCAATTCCGAACAAGGGCGTGAGTATGAGAGAAAGAGTCACCGCCGAAACGGCACCGGCAACGGTAGACAGAAAATAGGCGCGATGACGGCCACTTGCATACAGGATTGTTCCTGCGAACAGTACCGCTGCAGGTGCCGTTATCATATAAAGGGCGACCCACTGGAAGGCATGCACTGCTTCCTTAAACTGAAAACCCAACAGCCATGGGACGACGATCGGTGCGGTTACGACACCGCCTACAGCCAACGGAATGCCAAACCACGTCAGCACTGAAGCCGCAATTCGCGTCAGCCTTGAGGTGTCACCAGCAGTGTTTGCGCGCAGCGCCATGCGTGGCATCAGAACGGTCTGCGTGATTGAAAGAAAGTTACGCAATACATCCGCCAAGCGCGCGGCGGCGGCGTAAAGGCCCAGAGCGTGCTCTCCGAAGTACCATCGCACTGCGATGTGCCCACTTCGATGGTACAAAGTTGACATAAGTGACGAAGCCGCATAATGAAGGCTCGGCCCCATGATCAGGGACCACCGCCGGGGCGCAATTGAAAAACGAAATCGGAAGCCGGCTCGCCAAAGAAATATCCATCCGATGCAGCTTGTGAGAAGCGCAGAAGTCAGGATGCTAGCCGGCACCCAAATTACATCTTTTGGGGTCCGCACCATGGTGAAGATGCCAATCGCATAAAGACTTTGCTGCGCGATGGAACTAAAGGATTGCACATGGAACAACTCCATAGACGACAAAAGATAATCTAAAGAAAAACTTCCGATTAGTACCGAAGCAACTCCGTAAGACCTCAGAAGCAATCGAGCGTCCTGCCGTACCTCTAAGCTGGCAACCACAAATACGGCAATGATCGCTATTCCACTTGCCAGTACTCGCAGTATTAATACATCGGAAACGGTCTCGAACGCTGCTTCCCGCCGAGCTGCCGCCTGTTGCGCGGCGTATGTCGTCAAGCCTGGGTTTGCCAGAAGCCCTAT
>PLBX01000318.1:0-7942 GCA_003135495.1 Acidobacteriaceae bacterium
TATTTGCATCTGCATGGCAAGCACGTGATGCTGCCGTTGATGAATCGCGAGATTCCGATTATCGCGGATGAACTGGCGCAGCCGGAGTTCGGCACGGGCGCGGTAAAGGTGACGCCGGCGCATGATCCCAATGATTTTGAGGCGGGGCTGCGGCACAATTTGCCGCAGATCGAAGTGATCGATGAGCATTCGAAGATGAACGCGAATGCCGGCGCGTATGCGGGGCTGGATCGCTTTGCGGCGCGNNTGGTGGGCACGAAGGATTACACGATTGCTATCGGTAAGTGCGATCGTTCGGGGACGATTGTGGAGCCTCGCCTCTCGACGCAGTGGTTTGTGAAGATTGCTCCGCTGGCGAAACGCGCGATTGAAGTGGTCGAGAAGGGATACATTCGCTTCACGCCGGAAAATTACGCACAGATTTATTTGAACTGGATGAANNGACTGGTGCATCTCGCGGCAGTTATGGTGGGGGCATCGGATTCCGGCGTGGTATTGCGGCGAGTGCAAGGAAGTGGTGGTGGCGCGCGAAGCTCCGGCGGCCTGCAAATGCGGTAGCACTCAGTTGGAGCAGGATACGGACGTGCTGGATACGTGGTTTTCTTCAGGACTGCTGCCGTTTACTACGTTGGGATGGCCTGAGGCTACGCGTGATCTTGAAGTCTTTTATCCCAACTCGCTGATGATTACCGGCTTCGACATTTTATTTTTTTGGGTAGCGCGGATGATCATGCTGGGCTGCTGGTTCATGATGCCTCCGCACAAGCCGGGCGCGGCTGGCGAGTTGGCGAAAGCTAACGAGGTTGCGAGAGAAGAGGCGCTGCGCAACAGCGTTCCCTTTCGCGAAGTTTACATTCATGCACTGGTGCGCGATGCGGATCGGCAGAAGATGTCGAAGACTAAGGGGAACGTGCTCGATCCCATCGAGGTGATACAGCAGTACGGGACGGACGCCACGCGATTTACGTTGGCGGCGATGGCTGCTCCGGGGACGGATATTGCATTCAGCGAGAGCAGGACGGCTGGTTATCGCAATTTTGCCAATAAGATTTGGAATGCGGCGCGGTTTGTGTTCATGAATGTGGACCGGATTGATGCCGGCCTGCGACCCGCGGACGGGCGGGTCGCCCGTCCCCACATGGTCTCTTTGTTGGAGGATCGGTGGATTGCTTCGCGGTTTAACCGTGCGGCTCGTGATGTGAATGAGTCGCTGCAGAATTATCGTTTTGATGAGGCGGCGAATCGCATCTATGATTTTTTCTGGGGCGATCTCTGCGACTGGTATTTGGAACTGATCAAGCCGCGGTTGAATTTTGAAGAAGGTGCCGACACTGCGCGAGTGCGGGTCGCTTGCGCGAATCTGGTGAATTTGTTTGAGGCTTCGTTGCGGTTGCTGCATCCGGTGATGCCGTTTATCACCGAGGAAATCTGGCACGCGATGTATGGCGGCGCTCCCCCGCTGAAATCGATTGCGCTGGCGGCGTATCCAGCGGCGGATGAGGCGCAGATTGATTTGGCGGCGGAGACGGAGATGGCGATTCTGCAGGATTTAATTGTCAGCGTGCGCAACTTGCGCGCGGAATTAAAAGTTGAGCCCAAGGTCAAAGTGCCGATCGAAGTATTCGCGCATCAGCCGGAGATTCGTGCCATGCTGGAAAAGAATTCCAGCGCGATGTTGCAAGACCGTCCGGCGAATGTAGAGACGATTACATTTGTTGAAAAGTCGCTGGCAAATTTGCCGGGGGCGCGCAGCACGTCGCGATTTGATGTGCACGCAATTTACGAAAAGAAAATTGATGTGGCCGCCGAGCGCGAGCGTCTAAAGAAAGAGTTGGAGAAGATCGACAAGCAATTGGCTAGTGCGCAAGCTCGTCTTGCGGATCCGCAGTTTACAAACAAGGCTCCGGCGCATGTGGTGGAAGGGTTACGCAAGCAGGTTGAGGAGCAGACGATTCTGCGAAACAAGATTGTGGCGCAGTTGAAGGAGCTAGGATAAAAATTTAATAAGATTGCTGAGACGGGACTAGCCCCTTCTCTACAGAAGATTCAGCCAGACGAACTATGGATTGGAATTCACGACGGATTACGGCGATTCTTGAGAATGCGCTGACTGAGGATCGCGCAACCAGCGATGCTACCAGCTATGCGTGCATTGATCCGAACCAGCGCGCCTCGGCGACGATTCTCGCGAAGCAGGATTGCGTGCTTGCGGGCCTCGGATGCGTGCCGCGAATTCTCGATGTTTACGCGGCGCTTGACGGCGCGGTCACTTCGCACTATGAGGTGACGAGTCACACTTCGATTTTTGATGGGATACGGGTGCGGCCGGGGCAGCAGATTGCCGTGATTGGTCATAATGCGCGGGTGATTTTATCGTGCGAGAGAGTCATTCTGAATTTTCTGCAGCGCATGGCGGGGATCGCGACGACGACGCGGAAGTTTGTGGATGCAGTGGAAGGAACGCGCGTGCGAATTCTGGATACGCGGAAGACGGCTCCCGGCCTGCGCATGATCGATAAATACGCGGTGCGCTGCGGCGGAGGACAAAACCATCGGCTTGATCTTTCGGACGGCGTGCTGATCAAGGGCAATCACATTGCGCTTGCGGGGGGCGCGATTCCGGCGCTGGAGCGCGCGGTACACAACCGGCGTGGGCGGCAGCCGATTGAGATCGAAGTGCGATCGTTGGAGGAATTGCGTCAGGCGCTCGATCATGGGGCGGAAGCGATTCTGCTCGACCACGTCAGCGTGGAGGATGTGCGCAAGGCGGTCGAAATTTGTTCGCGGCATTCGCGGCGGATTCCGGTGGAATGCGCGGGCGGAATTAATCTGGAGAACGTTCGCGCCTATGCCGAGACCGGCGTGGATTTTATTTCGGTGGGAGCGCTCACGCAGTCGGCCACGGCGGTGGATATGAGTTTGCGGGTGACTGCGGCTTAAAACAAGTCATTGGTCGCTAGTCGTTGGTCGTTGGCGACCTGACCCNNCGACTAACGACTAACGACTGTTTATAATCCCCTGCATCACCCTTTCCCCGAAAACTCGAAGATCATCTTCGGTACATCCAGCGACTGATGTTCGCCTTGGCCGTATTGTGCGGCTGCTGATGGACCACGCCACTGTGGTGGTCAGCGGAACTAAGATTGCCGAAGAGATTGGAACTAGCCGGTCGGAAGTTTGGCGATTGATTCAGCAATTGCGCGAGTTGGGAGTGGACGTCGCGGGACGTCCGGCGACAGGGTATCAACTGCGCGCAGTGCCTGATCTGGTGCTGCCGGAGATGATTGGGCCGCTGGTGAAGGGCACGATCTTTGGAGCAGGCGGGAACGGCGCTAAACAATTTCATCATTACTACAAAGTGGGTTCCACTAACTCGGAGGCCATGCAGGCTGCGGCGGACGGTGCGCCCGAGGGCAGCGCATTTCTTGCCGAGGAGCAACTGGCGGGACGCGGGCGCGGAGCGCATGCCTGGCAGTCGGCGCGATCGGCGGGAGTTTATTGCTCGGTGATTTTGCGTCCGGTGATGGCGCCGTCGGATGCGCTGATTTTTTCTCTGGCGGCGGGCCTGGCGGTGCGCTCGGCGGTGGCGGAAATTGCGCCGCAGTTGCTTGCCGATTTGAAATGGCCGAATGATCTGCTGCTCGGAGGCAAAAAATTTTGCGGCATTCTCACGGAAATGAATGCCGAGGCCACGCGGGTGCGGTATCTGGTCGTTGGCATCGGAATTAATGTTAATCAAGTCAAGTTTTCCGCCGAACTCCGCGAAATTGCGACTTCATTGAAAATTGAAACGGGAACGGAGTGGTCGCGCGTGGAACTGTGCGCCGCTTTGCTAAAATCGCTCGACCGGGAGTATCGCAGTTTGACGCGGGATGCAGGCGCGCGAGATGCGATACTGCAACGCTTCGAGCAGCACTCATCTTCGGTGCGTGGTCAAAAAGTGAGCGTTGAGGAGAATGGCCGTCTGACCGGCGTTACGGAAGGATTGGATGAGCGCGGGTTTCTGCGAGTGAGGACGGCGGAGGGGTTGAAAACCGTGCTGAGTGGCACGGTGAGAGTTATTGGTAATGTGTAATTTGTAATGGGTGATGTGAGATCGAAAAGTGCAGCTTTTGAATTACCCATTACAAATTACAAATGTCTTTATGCTTTTAGTCATTGATGTTGGAAATACGAATACAGTGCTGGGCGTATTTGCCCCGATCGAGCACCGTCCGGGCGAGGACGTTACCGCGGAATCGGAGCGCTACGGGCGCCTTGCCGCGAACTGGCGCGTCGGCTCGCATTTGAATCGCACCGTCGACGAGTATGGAGTCATCTTCCGTAATCTCTTCTCGATGGAAAATCTCAACGTGGCGGATGTGCATGGGATCGTGATTTCTTCTGTTGTGCCACCGCTCGATTCGGTGCTGCGACAGGTGTGCGAGCGATACTTCAATACCAAGCCGCTGTTCATTGAGCCGGGCGTGAAAACGGGCATGCCGGTGTTGTATGACAATCCCGCGGAGGTGGGCGCCGATCGCATTGTTAACGCGGTCGCGGCGTTTGAAAAATATGGTGGGCCTTGTGTGATTGTGGACTTTGGCACGGCCACGACCTTCGATTGCATTTCAAAAAAAGGCGAGTACATGGGTGGCGTGATTTGTCCTGGAATCGGCATTTCCGCGGACGCCCTTTTTCAACGAACGGCGCGCTTGCCGCGAGTTGAGATTCGCAAGCCGGCGCGCGTGATCGGATCGAATACGGTGGGAAGTTTGCAGTCTGGTCTTTATTACGGATATCTCGGCCTGGTCGATGGCATCCTCGAGCGGTTGGTGGATGAGATCGGTGAAGAGACGCGCGTGATTGCCACGGGCGGGCTCGGCTCGCTGATTGGCACGGCGTCCCGCTTTATAAAAGAGGTGGATGAATTTCTTACGCTCGAGGGTTTGAGAATCATCTGGGATCGGAATCAATCGTTTCGGCGGGAAGCGGGGACCAAGGCCGCGAAGGCCGCAGTGCCCGCCAAGGTTTTGGATGCTGCCCCGAAACCGTGGCCCTCGCCGAAGTCTCCCAAGTCGAGGTGAGAGGTTAGAGGTCAGATTGCAGAGGTTGGAACCAATGGTTTCACTCGGCAATCTGACCTGTGACCTCTCCAGTGACCTGTCGTGGAAAATTACTTTAATTACTTTACGGAAATCGAAGAGCATTTTCAGCGGCGGCGCGGCGGAATTTTGCTGCTGTCGACGCTGGATTGGGCTTTGATTGAGACTTGGAAAAGCGCTGGCGTGCCGCTGGAAGCCGTGCTGCGCGGGGTGGATGACGCTTTCGATAAATATGACCAGAGGCCCACGAAATCGAAGAAGGTGAATAGCCTGGCGTACTGCTCGCAGGCGGTGCTGGCGGCGGCGGAGGACATGAAAGAGGCCGCGGTGGGCGCTTCCAGCGAAGAAAAAACTGAGCGCGAGCCGGGATTTGAAGCGGCGCAGATCTCGGATTTTCTGCGGGGCAATGCTGGCAAGCTTGAACGCGCAAAGTTGCCGGAGCGCGCTGGGTTTACCACTGCGGCACTGGCGCGGGAAGAGGCGGCTTCGTTGCGTGATCTGGCTTCTGCTATCGAGCAGGGAGGAAAGCTTCCGCGTCTGGAAGATTTGGAGCGGCGGCTGACCGTGCTGGAAGAAAAGCTTTTTGCGGTGCTGATGGCGGCGACTGCCGATGACGATTTAGTGAACGTACGCGCGGAGGCGGATCGGGATATTGCTCCATACCGGCGCAACATGACGGGAGCGCAGGTTGAGCAGTTGCATAAACAGTACGTACATAAGCGGCTGCTGGAGCGCTGTGGCGTGCCGCGACTCAGTTTGTTTTACATGCACTAAGTAGAAAGTTATGGTGGTGGAGGCCCGTCAGTCCACTGGCAAGAACTCAGAACATCATGCTTCTCTCCATCGAAAAACTTATTTACGGCGGTGATGGCTTGGCGCGCACGACTCCTTCTGCCGATGGCCGTGGCATGGCGGTCTTCGTGCCTTTTGTGCTGCCGGGGGAGCGAGTCGAGGCCGAGATCCAGCAGCAGAAGCCTGGCTTTGCGCGCGGCTTTGTGTCGCAGATGGTTGAAGCGTCCCCCGATCGCGTCGCGGCTCCGTGTCCTTATTTCGAGCAATGCGGCGGATGCCACTATCAACACATTTCTTACGAACGGCAACTTGAGTTTAAGGCGGCAATTCTGCGGGAGACTTTGCAGCGCATTGCGAAGATCGAGTTGAAGCCGGAGATTCGCCTGCATGCTTCTCTGACCTGGAACTATCGCAACCGAACGCGATTGCAGGTGCGGACGGCGCCGGAGTTCGCGCTTGGGTATTTTCGTTTTGGGTCGCATGAATTTCTTCCGGTGCGGGAGTGCCCGATCAGCTCTCCACTGATAAATCGGACGATGTCGCGCTTGCTGGAGTTGCGTGGATTGCAGTGTCCGGCTGCGGTCGAAGAGGTTGAGTTGTTTGCGGACGCTGCGGATGAGCGTTTGCTGGCTTGGGCGTTTTGTGGGCGCGACGCTAATAGTAAAGAGTTGTTGCGCTGGGCGGAGTTGCTGCAGCGCGAATTACCGGAAATCTCGGGTGTGATGTGTTTCTCTTCACGGCGACGATCAAAGGAACGTTCGGAATCGGAAGATGATGACGCGATGAACCTGAGGTCGGTCGCGCAATTGGGGGCTAAGGCGATTCGGTATCGAACGAGAGACCACGACTATCAGGTGAGCGCGGGAGCTTTCTTCCAGGTGAACCGTTATCTGATCGACGAACTGGTTTCGGTGGTGACTGGCAATGCTCGCGGAGAAGTCGCGCTCGATCTTTATGCGGGGGTGGGATTATTTTCCTCGGTTCTGGCGCGAAACTTTCATCACATATTTGGTGTAGAGGCGTCACAGACATCGCATGGTGATTGTGTGCAGAATGTTCCTGCGAACGTGAAAGCGGTTGGCGCGCGGACGGAAGATTACCTGACGAGCGATTACTTCCGCAATCGAAAGGGACAAAAAAGGCCTGACTTAATTGTGTTGGATCCTCCGCGCATGGGCGCCGGCAAGAGAGTGATGAGCGCCCTGGTGGAACTCGGCGCGCCGCTGGTGCGATATGTTTCCTGCGATCCGGCGACGCTGGCTCGGGATCTTGCGCCGATGCTGGCGGCTGGATATCACGTTGCAGAAGCACACTTATTCGATCTGTTTCCGCAGACGTTTCACATCGAATCAGTGATGCTGCTGGCGCGCTGACTGGCTTTCACGTTCGCACCATTTCCTCCTGGAAGGCGGGTGGTAGTTGAGGGCTCCGCCGCGAGCGACACACACGGCAGAGCCCGCTCGTCATTAGGATCGTAGCCGCGCAATTTTTATCGGGACTCTACAAGGCACGTGTGGGGGCGGGGCTTTGCCCCGTCTAAGCGGGGCAGAGCCTCGCTTCCACACGAAATTATGATTCACAATCGCCAGCCACCGCGGCAGCCGATGTTTTGGGCAGCGGTGGCGTTTTCTCTTGGGCTTTGGATGGGCGTTCGAGCGTGGCGGCCGCCGGTGTGGTGGGCGATTGCGCTCGTGGCGCTTGCTCTGGCAGCGTCCTGGTTTCTGTCGAAGCGAGCGTGGATGGCGAAGGGGCTCGCACTGGCTCTATGGGCATTGTTGGGAGCTTTTTTTATACAGATTCGAGGGCAACCGCATGAGGGACGTGCAGATTCTCCTTCGATTCTGACGTTGGCAGATGGTCGAGCAGTGAGGCTCACGGCCCACGTTATTAAAGAAGGATATGCGCAAGAGAGGTACCCAGGCTCGTTGCAAGAGTCGATTGATGTAGAGACGGAGGATATCGCCAGCGGCGATGCAGCGTGGCCAGTGCGGGCCGGAGTGCGTCTCTCGATTTATAAGAAAATAGAGCACTCTGCGCCGGTGGAGCGCCGGGCGTCCCCGCTCGGC
>PLBX01000318.1:7956-8151 GCA_003135495.1 Acidobacteriaceae bacterium
TCGCAATCCTGGAGCCTTCGATTACGAAGGCTACCTGCGGGATAACGGCATCGCCGTGCTGGGGTCGGCGGAGGCGAAAGATGTTCAGCAGCTTCCGGGCTTTTCCGGTAGCCGCATTGAACTCTGGCGCGCGCGCGTTCATTCCAGCATCGTTCGAAAAATTCACCAGCTGTGGCCCGCGTCGCAGGCTTCGCT
>PLBX01000251.1:0-4324 GCA_003135495.1 Acidobacteriaceae bacterium
TGCTTCTTGGCGTCGTTGGCATCGGTGAAATGGCCGGTGGATTCGATGATCACTTGGGCGCCCACGGATTCCCAGGGCAGTGCGGCCGGATCTCTTTCTTTGAAAACTTTGATGACCTTACCGTCGATGGAAATGCTGTCGGCTCCGGCGGTGATTTTGTTGGGCAGGTTGCCGAGGATGGAATCGTATTTGAGCAGATGGGCGAGCGTTTTGGGGTCGGTGAGATCGTTGACGGCTACGAAATCCAGATTCTTGTCTGCGAGTGCAGTGCGAAGAACGTTGCGTCCGATACGTCCAAATCCATTAATGCCAACCTTGACGGCCATTGTGCCTCCGAAAGAAAGTTTGCTTGCCAAAAATGCGCCAGGTACTTCGAGTCAACTTACTTCGAGTCAACGTTCGATGGTATCAGGGTGAAGCGGGGAGCGTAAACGTCGGGTGGAGCACGTTGCGATTCGCTTAATTTAAGCGGACGCGGGAGTTATCTCGATGTAGGTGTCAGTGTTGCGCCATAAAAATGGAATNNTTTTGGTTGATTGCACGGCGCGCGCTCGCAAATTCTTCCGGTCGCATAAAGCGGGCAGTCGCAGGCGATTCCGGGCCGGTGATTTTTCCACGGATGGTGCAGGGCGCGATCGTGACTCTCGGGTTATTGCGAATGCGTTTGCACTTTCCGGACTTACTGTTAGTCATGAAGCAGAGTTTGCCGTTCAGTTCCGCGAACCAGATAGGCGTGTGCACGGCAGCGCCATTTTTGCGGAAGGTGCCAAGGCTGATGTAGCGCTGGACTTGAATCTCGCTGGGGATTGGCGGCATGGGAGTATTGTAAGGCGCAAGGATTATTTTTGGCGGTCCGCGAAATGTTAAGTCCAGGGATTCAAAACTAACTTGAGGGTAGGGAAGTCGGAGACGTTGCGAGTCACCAGGGTCAACTGATGCGTCTCGGCGGTTGCGGCAAGGAAGGCGTCCATCACGCTAATTGGACGTCCGGCGGCGTCGCTCTGCGACATCGTTCTACCCCAGGCTTCCGCGACATTCGTATCGACCGGCAAAATTCTACTTTCAAATCTTAGAGGCAAATCGTGCTCCAGCCATTGTTCCAGCCGGTTTCTACGGCGACCGGCTGAAAGACGTTCGACGCCGTAACGAAGCTCGGCAAGTGTCACGACGCTGATAAAAATTCGGTCCTCATCAGCCGCTTCCATCCAACTCATCAATCCATGGTTGGGATAGGGCTTGATCCATTCCGAAACGACATTGGTGTCGAGAAGGAAATTCACAGGCTAATTTTCCGGGGACGATCTTTACTCCGGCGGATCTTCAGGCCGGATTCGCGCAACGGAGACTCCGCAAAGAATTCGGCCAGATTACCGACGCGCTTAGTTTTGCGCTGCCACTCGTCGGCTCCGACCACGATGGCAGCCGTACGTCCGTTGCGAGTAATCGTTTGTGGGCCATCGACCATGGCCCGCTCGATAATTTCGCTGAATTTCGCCTTGGCTTCGGCTACGGTCCAAGTTTGTGAACTCATGAGGCGCCTCCGTCATAATATCCGAGTAGTCAATATGGTCATTATAGTCATAATTACGCATTGAACGCAATAACGCCCAGAAATCGCACCGCGCCCATGCGCACCATGAACATGGATAGATTTCTTTCAGCCCATTTTTTCAGGGGTTTCTCCAGATAGTTACAACCAGATCACTTACAATAGGAGCACTCCAACAGAAGAGCGAGACGATTAGTGGCGAATGATTATGAGTGAGCGCTGGAAGCAATGGCAGGGTCGCACCGTCGATGAGAAATTTCTGCTGCAAAGCTATATCGGCGGATCGGATCACAGCGCGGTGTTCCTCACGACTGTGCAAGGCATTGCTGGGAATTTGTCCGGCGGCGAATCCAACAAGGCTGCCATCAAGTTGATTGAGGCGAATGCAGTGGGCGGTGAGGCGCAGATTGCTCGCTGGCAGGCGGTTCGGGAACTGAATCATCCGAGCCTGATTCGCATTTTCGATACGGGTCGATGGGAACTGGATGGCACAGCGTTGCTGTATGTGGTGATGGAATATGCGGAAGAAAACCTTTCGCAGATTCTTCCGGAGCGGGCTTTGACGGCTGAGGAGACACTAGCAACCCTGCCGCCAGTTCTCGAGGTTTTGCAATTTGTGCACGACAAGGGATTTGTCCACGGACACATCAAGCCGACAAATATTCTCGCGATCGAGAACCAGGTAAAGCTCTCGAGCGACACGTTGTCGCGAACCGGAGAAAGAACCGGCCCCAACAATGGCGTGAAGGGTGCGGGAGCATACGGGCCGCCGGAACGGGCAACGGCAGGGACTTCAACGGCGGGAGATGTTTGGCAGTTGGGGATGACGTTGGTCGAGATGCTGACTCTGCGCTTGCCGGTTTGGGATCGCGAAGGACGAAGCGCGCCGGTCGTATCGGATAACGTTCCCGAACCTTTTCGCGAGATTGCCCGGAACTGTTTGCAACTTGATGCGGGGAAGCGATGCACCATCCGAGAGATCAGCGAGAGATTAAAAACGGATCGCGAAGGACGGGCTTCCGAAACATCGGAGGGCAGGCAGAACATTTCTGCGGCAGCGACTCAGCCAAGGCCGACGGACGATTTGGACCGGACGAGAGGCCCGCAGAAAGAGTTTGCGAAATGGCCAATCTGGGTGGCGATTGCGGCGGTAGTGGTGATTGCGTTTGTTCTGATTGCGCGACCGAAGCGGACTAATCAACGTTCGGAGCAAACTTCGGCTGAAACCCGGCAGGATGTGGAGAACGAAACATCGCAGCCAGGGGGTCGGACGGGAGCCGCGGCGACGAACCATTCTGATGCGGCAAATAGCGCTGCCGCCGGCACTGACGCCGAGGCGGGGGTCGTGCGACGCGTCATGCCACAGGTATCGCCCAGTGCGCAGCGTACAGTTCAAGGCAAGATCAAGATTCGAGTTCGGGTTAACGTGGACGCATCTGGGAATGTGTCGAGCGCTACGCTGGAGTCTGCTGGACCGAGCAAATATTTTTCGCGAATTTCGATGGAAGCGGCGCGGGAGTGGAAGTTCGTTCCGGCCGATGCTTCGGAGCAATCTGGGCGTCGGGAATGGAGGCTGCAGTTCGCGTTTACCCGCTCTAAGACGGAAGCGTACGCGGTGCGGGTGAAGCGCTAACGGGTGTGAGGGCTGTATGGGAGCAGGGTCCTTCGACTTCGCATGCTCTTCACTTCGTGAAGATCATGCTGCGCTCAGGATGACATTTATTAAGGTTTGTTGCTACTAGACTGCCGTCTTGCTTCTTCGTAGGCTTGTTGTTGGTCGCGTCCTGTGACCTGCTTATACCATGCGGGATGGAATGTCCACGCCCATGCTTCGCTTACGGCGCCGCGAATCATAGATTGGAAGGTGCCGGGTTCGCCGATTGTGCTCAAGTAAATGTGGACGAAGATTCCGCCAAGCATGATTAACGCAGAGATGTCATGCAGCACGTAACTGACGGCGACCGTAATTCTTCCGAAGGTCTTTGCTCCCGCCCATAAGACAATTCCCGTGATCAGATAGACGATGCAGCCGCCTACGATCTCCCAGAACTGAAGTTTTTGTCCGGCGTTGAAGAAGCCGGTATCGGGGGGCTCGAGCTTTTCTTCACCGGTAACGATCTTTTTGATGTTGCGAATCCAGCGCGAATCGGCATCGGTCCATAGCATGGGCTGCAGCCAGTTCAAGGCCTGCAACGCAAAAAAGAAAACAAAGGCCACACCGAAATAGGGGTGCATGATGCGGCTGAGTTGTCCGCCACCGAAAATCGGCGTGAACCATCGAAACAGCCAGGGAAGATAAATACCAAAACCGCTGAAGAGGGCGAGGAAGAAAAATAGCGCAACCGACCAGTGCAGCACGCGCGTGTACACGGGATGGCGCAGCAACTCGCCGCGATAGACGGTGGTTTTGCCCGCTGATTCGAAGGTGTGGCGGGCCTTGTCGTCGAAGCGGTCGATCGCGCTAGACGCGCCGGTTCTCGGTAGTGACGTTGCCATTCGTGCCATCCTTTTTTGGCGGTTCGGGCTGCGGCAAGCGCGGGCCGGTGATCACATGATGCAGCAATATGCCAACTCCGCCTAGAAGCGCGAGAGTTCCCAGCACCGGCTTGAAGAGCCACTTCCACATCGTGTAGCTCCACGGAATTGTCGGATTCTTCGGCAGGTTGCCATATCGTTCCGGATCGGTGGCGTCGTGAAGGACGTAGATGACATGCGTCCCGCCTACTGATTGCGGATCGTAAACTCCGGCGTTCTGCCAGCCAAAATTGTCGCGCA
>PLBX01000251.1:4335-5890 GCA_003135495.1 Acidobacteriaceae bacterium
CACGCCTTGATGCAGGCGGGTTCGAGACCCTCGCCGACGCGGTCGGAGCAGAGGGTGCACTTGTAAACGCGCTTGGTCTCGGGATTGAAGCGAGGGATGTTGAAGGGGCAACCGGAGACGCAGAATTCGCAGCCAATGCAATTTTCCTGATTGAAGTCGACGATGCCGTTGGAATATTTCACGATGGCGCCCTCGGCGGGGCAAGCGGCGAGGCAGCCGGGGTCGGCACAGTGCATGCACTGATCTTTGCGCATCAGCCACTGGATGGTGCCATCGGGATTCTGGTGCTCATTGAACTTGATGAGGTTCCAGAAATTCCAGCGCGTCTCGGGCATGGTCTGGTAAGTGTTGTCGAAGGTGGTCGGAGTGAACGGCAAGTCGTTCCACTCGGCGCACGCCACTTCACACGCTTTGCAGCCGATGCAGGTGGTGGTGTCGACCAGTTTGCAGACTTCGAGGTCGCGCTGCATGCCGTAGCCGGGCGCGGGACCGGAATGGCCCGAGATCATTTCGGCTTGTAGTGCCTTGCGGTCTGCCATTCTCTAGTCCTCGCTTGCTAATGGAGCGCCGGGCGTCCCCGCTCGGCCCTAACATCACTCAGCGACGGGCGAGACGCCCGTCCCTCCAGTGACTACACTTTCTCTATCTTCACCAAGAAGCCTTTGAATTCCGGGGTGAACGCGTTTGGATCGATTACCGTCGGCGTCAACTGATTCGCCAGGGTCTTTGCGGTCCTGCCTTCGTCTTCGACAATGCCGCGGAAGCCCCAGTGAATGGGGATGCCGATCTGGAACGTCTCCTTGCCATCGATCTTCATGGGCCGGATGCGGCGCGTGACCATGGCTTTCGCGATGTAGTAACCGCGCGCGCTGGTGACTCTTACTTTTTCGCCGCCGCGAATGGCCATACGGTCGGCGAGTTCTGCCGGGACTTCCACGAACGGTTCCGGCACGAGTTCCACGTTCATGGGATTATTTTTCGTCCAGTAATGATAGTGCTCGGTCAGACGGTAAGTGGTGCAGATAACGTTGAATTCTCCGCCGGTTTGCGCATACTTGTCCATGTCGGTCTTATACGACTTCGCGATCGGATTGCTCGATTGCTGCGGATGCAATGGATTTATAAGCGGACTTTCGAAAGGCTCGTAGTGTTCGGGGAACGGGCCATCGGCCATGCCTGCTAGCGGGACAAATAAACGTCCGATGCCTTCGGGGTTCATGATGAATGGGCCCATGTGATCTTTGGGTGGGGAATCCGGCTTGAAATCGGGAACGTCATTGCCCACCCAGCTTTGCTTGGCTTCGTCCCACCAAACCTGGCGACGCGAAGGATCCCAGGGCTTGCCATCGAGATCACATGATGCGCGATTGTACATAACGCGGCGATTCGCCGGCCAGGACCATCCCCAATTGGGATAAATGCCGAGGCCGGACGGGTCGTCGGTTCCGCGGCGCTGCATCATGGCGCCGGCTTCGGTCCATGATCCGCAATAGAGCCAGTTTCCCGAGAGCGTTGTGCCGTCGTCTTTGAGCCATGCGAAGCCTGGGAGTTGCTG
>PLBX01000240.1 GCA_003135495.1 Acidobacteriaceae bacterium
ATCCATATTGCTCACCCTATGGGCACGATAACGGACGGCGGATTTGCTCACGGTGACAAACGTCACGGGAAATTGTGATTCTGGTCACGTGGGGGAGAGGGAGAATTTATAGTGCAGAATTACGGGGAAGGGGCATTGGGCTGGTAAGGCCGGGCGGGGACGCCCGGNNGGGCGTCCTCGCCCGGCATTTCCAACTGCGGCCAGTTTAGGCCGGGCGGGGACGCCCGGCGCTCCATTATTAGTTATTATGATTTGCTATGTCGCGCAGGGCGGCTGTGTTGCGGATTACTAGCGTCGATCCTTTGGCGTGGAGGATCTGACGTTTTCTTAGCTCCGCAAAAAGACGGGTCACGGTCTCACGCGAGGTTCCGATCATCTGCGCGATTTCTTCGTGAGTTAGTCGCAGCTTGACTCGGGGCTCGAACTTACCGCTTTCTCCGTTCTTGCCGCTCCACTCCAGTAGCAACTTCGCCAGTTTTTCGGCGGCGGAGTGGGACAAGCCAAGATTGCCCGCCTCTTTGCATGCATTGTGATACTTCTCGCTCAATTGCTGGGCTACTTTGAAGCAGGCTTCCACGTCGTCTTTTAGGAAATGGAGGAAGTCCTCGCGTTTAACAAAGTTAACCTGGCAGGGATCAAGCGTCTCGGCGGTCACTTCGTAGGGCTTGCCAGAGATGGTGGCGCTCAGTCCCAGCACCTCGCCGGGTTCGGCGAGCTTGACGATGACGGTTCTGCCGTTGGGGGAGTTAATCGAGAGCTTCACACTGCCTTTGCAAAGCACAAAAATACCGCGTGGAATTTGACCTTCAACGAACAATACTGCGCCCGGGGGATACGCGGCAGCGTATTTAATATTTTCGAAAGCCTGCAGCGCGGTCGGGGGCAGATCGCAGAAGATGCGATCGGTGCGCAGTTTGCAGGTAATGCAGCTTTCTACCATTTCCATACCGTAGGGTGAGAGCATTGAACGAGCCTCCTGACAACGGGACCCGCAAATTAGCGTTGAGCGGACCTCTGTCACTGAGTCTCCGTCGTGATGTGACCCAGCGCTGTGCTGTGAGATACATGGCAGTGTGACGGGCCTCACATCAGGCTGCTCATTGACTAACACGGCTTTTGCGCTAACGGCAAAGCTTACGCTCTAGGCGAAGTCGCTGCGGGCACGCGGACAGGGGTGTCCGCGCCACACGTGCAACAATAAAAGCGGGCACAAGACATGGCTTGTGCCCGTTGCCGTTACGCGACGCTTTTACTTTGCTTGCAGTGATTCAATGTACTTATTTAGATTGGCCACGCGTTGTTGAACTTCGCCTTCATGTCCATTACTCAAACTCCAAAACAATTCTCCCCAGACGGGCATGTCTTTGGAGCCGTGAGCGGGAAGAGCGGAGTCGCCGCGAATCGAGGATGAAACTTTCATCGCGGGATATTTCCCGCCATTGTTCTTGCTCAGGACAGTGAGGTCGGAGGGAGGGACTTTCAGGGCGCTGGCTGCCGGGCCGTTGCCTTTTCCATCGGTTCCATGGCAAACGGCACAATAGGCCGTGTACATGTCCTTGCCCGATACCGGCGAGGTGGCCTTGATCGGCACGTGCTTAACGGTTGCGGTTTGGCTCTGGGTATCCTGCGCGGCGAGCGTGCAGGTGAATACGAGCAGGGCAGTGAACATCAAGAATAAATTCCTAATCGACATGGCTTTCTTTCTCCTTATAAATCTATTTGTCTAAAGTGTGTTTCTGGAAAGCTCGCAATGCGTAAAGCGCGGCGCTGAATTGTGCGTCGACAATTTATTGCGTTGAAATGTTCCATTCGCGGTCAGCGCGCGCTAGCGTGAGCGCAGATGTTTTGAGGCTCTGGTTGTAAAAGTCGGCTCCGTATTTGTTGATCAGAGTTTGCCGGTCCCACATGTTGAAGCTCTTGACCAGAGGACCACCCGCATCAAACACGCTGCCAAGTTGATTCGGAATCCATTTCCAGCTGTATTCGACCGTGGCTGTGTTGACTCCGTTCATGCTTACGCTGGTGACGCTGACGAACTGCCGTTGCGCCAGCGGAACTTGATAGGAAAAGGTGCCATTGGCCGCTTTCTCTTTCTTGAAACCAGCCACATCGCTCAATAGGCGTTCTCCCTGCGGAGTAAGCGAGACGATCATGGCGCCGTGCGGCGCCTTAGCGAGAGTAACGATCTTGGCTTTTTCCAGCAGCCGGTAGTTCGGATCGCCGGGCTTTTCATCGCTAGTTGGTTTAACGANNAACGAGGCCAGTGCGGAATTTGGTGATGGCCGGTCCGGGCCCATGAACGCTCGCAGCGACTAACACGCTCGCCTGCTGCGCGGTGAGAGGCGTTCGCTGCCTGGCTTGAAGAACAATGTAAGCTCCGAGGCCAACGATCGCGGCTAGCAGGCACATCATGAGCACGAGCGGCAAGAATGATGAACGTCGTTCCATCTCTACTTCGGCTTCGAACATGGCACACCCCTTCATTCACTCGACGAAATCAATCACCATGTATTGTCGGTCTCCGATGTCCTCGATTGCTGTGATCAAGCGCACAAGGGAATGTGCAGTGCTGTCACAGACGAGAGCGTTTATAAGCCGAGCCGCCTTATCGCTGCTGATTGTGGTCTTGTTCTTAGAAGGTGAGAAGGCGGACGCGGTGTAAGCCTATAAGACGATGCTCTTTAGTCACGCGACGTGCTTGGCCTCACCTACCTCGGTGATTTCTGTCACATTCCCC
Organism: Acidobacteriaceae bacterium; assembly: GCA_003135495.1. Classification (GTDB taxonomy): domain Bacteria; phylum Acidobacteriota; class Terriglobia; order Terriglobales; family Acidobacteriaceae; genus Acidiflorens. Next base: position 2,738 of record PLBX01000240.1, read on the forward strand.
GGCCCACTGCAGAAGGCATAATCGCGGCTGATTTAAAAGATGTTTTCACCACCTTCAGCGTGGAGTCACCATGGCAAAAGGACGTGTTTCAATCGTCGTAGAGCGCTGTAAAGCTTGCGGATTCTGTGTGGAGTTTTGTCCTTCGCACGTGCTGGCGCTCTCTTCCGCTTTTAATTCCAAAGGCTATCACCCGCCGCATGTGGTGCATCCGGAAAAATGCAGCGGCTGTGATTTGTGCGGCATGTACTGCCCCGACTTCGCAATTTGCGCGACCAAGATCGATGCCAAGAGGGCCGATCCCGCCAAGGGAGGCGCGAAATGAATACTGACCTCCAAAAAACAAACTTGCAAAGTGCCGATCCACGCGGCGTACTCACGGGCATACATTTCATGGATGGCGATCACGCTTGCTGTGAAGGCGCGCTTGCTGCAGGCAGCCGATTTGCCGCGGGATATCCAATCACGCCCTCGACCGAAGTTGTGGAGCGCTTCGCATCGCGCGTGCCGATGGTAGGCGGAACATTCATTCAGATGGAAGACGAACTTGCGGCTTCGATCACGTTGATCGGTGCGGTATGGGGCGGAGCGAAGGCGTTCACCGTGACGTCTGGCCCGGGCTTTTCGTTAATGATGGAACACATCGGTTACGCGGCGATGACGGAAACGCCGTGCGTGTTTGTCGATGTGCAGCGCGGAGGGCCGTCCACTGGACTGCCTACACTTCCAGCGCAAGCGGACATGATGCAGGCGCGTTGGGGCTCGCATGGGGATTACGAGATCATTGCGCTGTGCCCGAATTCTCCACAGGAGTGCTTCGACCTCACGATCAAGGCTTTTAACTTGTCGGAAGAATTCCGTGTCCCGGTGATGTTCATGATGGATGAAGTGGTGGGCCACATGAGCGAGAAAGTGGTCATTCCGAAAGCGGACGAAATCGAAGTTACGCCTCGGCGCCATACTCACAAATCAGTTGAAGAGTATCTGCCGTATGCCACCAATGGCGACGGAGTTCCGGAGATCGCGCACGCCGGCGAAGGCTATAACTTTCATGTTACGGGGCTAACTCACGACGAACGCGGTTATCCGAACATGACTCCGCAGGTGCAGGACAAGCTGGTTCGCCGGCTACAAAACAAGATTCGCGACGCCGCCGATCGCATTGCCATGTTCGAAGAAGAAAAGCTCGATGGCGCTGATGTCGTTGTTGTCTCCTACGGAATTACGTCTCGCGTGGCGCAACGCGCCATTGAAGCGGCTCGTGAACGCGGATTGCGTGTTGGCAAGTTGCGATTGATCACGGCCTGGCCCTTCCCCGAAAAAAAGATTCGCGAACTGGCAGCGAATGTAAAAGCGTTCGTTGTCCCTGAACTTAACCTTGGACAGATGGTGCGAGAAGTGGAGCGAGCAGCCGGAGGGCAGGCGAAGACATTTGCCGTGTCGCACGCTGGCGGCGGAGTTCACAACCCAGAAGACATCTTGAAGGTAATTGTGGAGGCCTCGAAATGCCGGAAATCCTGAATATTCTCGACAATGATCTTGGTAAAAATCTGAACAACGACGACTTTAATGATGATGACGTTCAGAACCCAGTCGAGCCGTTTTTGCGCAGCGATCGCGTGCCTCACATCTGGTGCCCGGGATGCGGCATTGGGACCACGGTCAATTCTTTCGCTCGCGCTCTGCTGGAATCGAAGATCGATTTGCGCTCGCTGGCGCTGGTTTCTGGAATTGGCTGCACTGGCCGCGTCGCAGGCTACGTCAAGCTTGATTCGTTCCACACCACGCACGGGCGCGCTATCCCGTTCGCGACCGGGCTGAAGCTGGCAAATCCAAAATTGAATGTTGTCGTTTATTCAGGCGACGGCGATCTATCCGCTATCGGCGGGAATCATCTGATTCATGCTGCGCGGCGCAATATCGATTTGAAAGTAATCTGCGTGAACAATCTGATCTATGCGATGACAGGCGGCCAGACCGCGCCGACGACGCCTGATCATTCGACAACTTCAACGAATCCTTATGGCGTCTTCGAGCCTTCGTTCAATCTACCGCACCTGGTTGAAGCGGCGGGCGCCGTGTATGTGGCGCGCTGGACAATGTTTCACGTGCGTCAACTGACTCGCGCCATCAGCGAAGCGTTTCATAAAAAGGGATTCTCGTTTATCGAAGTCATCTCCCCTTGTCCCACGCTCTATCAGCGCCGCAACAAACTGGGCGATGGACTCGACGCGATGAAGGATTACAAAGCGAAGAGTAAAGTCCGTAACGGCGCGCCCACCAGTGAAGTTGGCATGACTATGACCGGGGAGATCATCGTCGGCAAATTTGTCGATCGCGAACGCCCCGACTACCAAACTATGATGCGAGCGCAATATGCCGATTCCTTGGGCGAGCGCTTCGTAGAACAATCGGAGATGGTATGCAGCTAACAGAAATGCGTCTCGCCGGTTTTGGCGGCCAGGGAGTNNTGCAGCGCGCAGCTTATCGTCTCCGATTCGCCGGTGCTGTACCCGTATGTGACGAAGCCCGACATTATGGTGGTGATGTCGCAAGAGGCTTATGTGCGCTTCGCTCCGGAGTTGAAGGATGGCGGCATCCTTATTATTGAGCAGGATTTGGTTCGGGTTTCGAACCTGAAGAAAGATGTTCAGGTGTATAGCGTTCCTGCAACGCGCATTGCCGAAGAGCTTGGAAAACGGATGGTGTTGAATTCGGTGATGGTAGGGTTCTTCACTGCCGTGACTCATCTGCTGGAACCTGATGCGGTGAGCAAGGCGGTCGCGGATTCGGTTCCGGCGGCGTTCCGGGAGTTGAATCTCAAGGCCTTCGAAAAAGGGTTAGAGTATGGGGTGACTGCGTTGACTACTACCGCGAATCGTGCTGACGCCGAACTGCTGATGCAGTACTCGGGGGAGTGACTCAGGTAAGAGGTCTGAGGTTCGATTGCAGAAGGTGAAATATCACACCAGTAGTGCAGCCCTTTGATATTTCACGTCATTCAACATAGCTCAGACCTCTGACTTGTGCATAGAGAGGGAGTGGAAAGCCATAACCACTAAGGCCACGAAGGTACACGAAGGAAACCTCGGCTAATCCGCCGTTGCATTCCTCAGCTTTCAATGTTGTGAAACGCAACGTAAGCTTCCATGCTTGCAATGTACTGATTACAAGCTTGGTTTCGCCTCGTTTAATTCTTATCGTTGCTACGCGAGCTTCTGGCTGTTGCGTCCTGCATCAGCGTCGCGCTGAGAACTTAATCGCGAAATTCTGCGGGCTAAGTTGTCTCTCTTCCAACTCCTTTATTCACAGGGTGATGGCAGCTCAATTTTTCCTGCGAGGAATTGGGCCTCTCTTGGCATGGGGATTGCCTTTATGTAAAGTGCGAGGTGGCTAGATAGAAAGGCCTTCCGCCGAGGTGACTTATGACAGTCCTAATGGTTCTCTTAACATTCGTAGCTTTCTTACTAATCGATTACTTCCGAAGCCGCCACACGATTGCGGAGCCGGTACCAATGTTGCACGCTGCCGCGGGAATGCATGAGGCTGCTCCACGTCTTCAGCCGGCGCTAGTTGCTGGTTTTGCGGTGCCTGAGAATTTGCGCTACCACCCTGGACACACCTGGGCGTTGAGCGAGAGCACGAACCTGGTGCGCGTTGGGATGGATGATTTTGCTACCAAGCTGGCAGGCAAGATCGAGCGTATCGCTCTGCCGCAACGCGGGCAATGGATCCGCCAAGGCCAGAAGATGTGCACTATTAATCGTGATGGCATCGCCGTCGATATGGTATCTCCGATCGAAGGCACAGTGTCCGATGTCAATGAAGCGGTGGCGCAGGATCCGAAGGTTGCGCTGAGCGATCCGTACGGGGAAGGCTGGTTGGTGACCGTGCAGGCGCCCGACTCCAAAACGAGCTTTAAGAATTTGCTTGGTGGGGCGCTGGCGCGCTGGTGGACAGAGGAGTCCGCAACGCGCTTGCAGCGCCGTATGCCACTGGCCTTTGCAGGCGCGCTGGCACAGGATGGCGGAGTCGCGATGAACGATTTCTCTGCGCAGATTCCCGATCAGGAATGGCTGCCGTTAGCGAAGGAGTTCTTTCTTTCGTAAATGAAGACGAACAGTCATCTCGATTAAATGGCAAGGCTGGCCGTCCGGATTCGAACCTCGGGCGGCCAGTGCATTTTTGCAACAAGCCTGGCGTGCTGTCGCTTCATCNNGAGGACGCCCGTCGCTCCATCGCGTCGCTTAGTCGTTTAGCGGCGTGTTGTGGCGGTTAAAGGGGTCGGGATTGTTGCAGCCTGGCAAGATGTACACAATGTGCTTTCCTTGAGATCGATCCACTCTACGGCGTGGGACGGGGCCATGGCGCAGCTGTAGTCGTCGCAGTGCGTCAGGCTGATGGTGTGGCCTAGTTCGTGGACGGCTTCTTTGATTACACGCTGTCGGAATAGGTCAGCATCGGGAGGAAGGCCATAAAATTCCTGGCGCAAGCGATGAGCGGAGACCACGGCGCAGGGACCGCCCATTTGTGCCTCGCCAAAAACGAAAGTGAGAATTGGGATATAGAGGTCAACGGCACTCACTCCGAGGATGCGCCAGGAGTCGGCGGTGACAAGATGCTGCATGCGATGCAAAAGTTCGGATGAGTGATACTGCTGTCGCTCTGGGTGGTAGGCAAATTCGGGGTCCAGTCGAATTGGGAGCACGACGCAAGAGACGTGAAATGTTTCTTCGACGACGGGTTGCAAATCATTTAGCAGTCCTTCATCCACATTGCCGATCGGCAAGAGTTGCACAAGCTTCATGGGGCAGTTCTTGATGTTAGTTCTTATGTCTCTGTTCTCAGTTCCCAATTTTCAGTTCTTAGAACTAGGTCAAAGACTGAGAACTGGGAACTGAGAACTCGAATTCAGTTTCATCGCGTTTCAACTACTGTGCGCGACCATCCGTATTTCTTCAGTTTGTGATAGAGGGTGACTCGGTCGATGTCGAGCAATTCCGCGGCGTGGCTTTGATTGCCTCCACACTCTTCGAGCACGCGCAGGATGTGGGCTTTCTCTATTTCGTCCAAAGTCTTGCCCGGGCCTTCGGGGCCACTGGCTTGGGACTTGAAGATGAAGTCGTGTTCTTGCAGCTCCGGTTCTCGACCGACGACCATGGCTCGTTCGACGGCGTTTTCCAGTTCGCGAACATTTCCCATCCACGGCTGCTGCTGCAACTGGTTCAGGGCAGCGCGGGACACGCGGCTGACCCGTTTATTCATGGCTAGAGAAAACTTGCGCACGAAGTGGTCGACCAATACGGGGATATCTTCACGGCGCTGGCGTAATGGTGGAAGCTCGATGCGGAAGACGTTGAGCCGATAGAAGAGGTCGGGGCGAAACTTGCCTTCCTCGATCAGCTTTTCCAAATCTTTATTGGTGGCGGCTACGCAGCGGAAGTCGACTTTAACAATCTGGTTGCCGCCGACGCGGGTGATTTCGCGTTCCTGCAGAACGCGCAGCAAGTCAGTTTGTGTTTTAAGAGTGATATCTCCAATTTCGTCGAGGAGAACCGTTCCGCCCTCGGCGATTTCGAATTTTCCTTTCTTGCGATACTGCGCGCCGGTAAACGCGCCTTTTTCGTGACCGAAAAGTTCGCTCTCGAGAAGCGTTTCGGTGAGGGCGCCGCAGTGGATGGCGACGAGGGGATGGAATCTTCGCGGGCTGGCGTGGTGAATCGCGCGGGCGACTAACTCCTTTCCCGTGCCGCTCTCCCCCGTAATCAGAACCGTAGCGTCGGTGGGGCCGACGGTCTGAATGGCCTCGTAAACCTTGCGCATGGGAGCGCTCTGGCCGATGATGTCGCCGGGGCGCGCGATTTCGGCTACGGTTTCGCGAAGCAAGACGTTCTCTTGCACGGCGCGTTTCTGCGTCAGCGCATTCTTCATGAGGTGCGAGATGTCGTCGGGGTCGAGCGGTTTGGTCACGTAGTCATAGGCGCCATTTTTCAGAGCGGCGACGGCGGTTTCGACGGAGGCGTATCCGGTCATGATGATTACGATTAGTTCAGGATCGATTTCGTGCATTCGGCGCTGCAGTTCGATGCCGTCGGTGCCGTGCATTTTGATGTCGACGAGGGCGGCGTCCCAGCGCTTTTCCGCTAGCCGAGTCAGTGCGTCGTTTGCATTTTCGACGGTGGCGACTTCATAGCCTTCTTCGGTAAACCATTTGCCGAGGGAATCGCGGACGCTGAGTTCGTCGTCTACGATTAGCAATCTCGCCTGTGTATTCACTTCACTCACCTCACCTTCATCGCGGCATCCCGCTCTCCAACCACTGCCAATGCAGCCTCAGGAGCTTGATTTGGCAGGGTAAGAGTGAAAGTTGTGCCTCGTCCTAATTCAGATTCGACTTCGATCTTTCCCCTGTGACGCTCCATAATTCCGCGGGCAATTGCCAAGCCGAGCCCGACGCCGCGTCCAGTTTCTTTCGTGGTTAGAAAAGGCTCGAAGATATGGGGCAGGATGTCGGGAGCAATACCTGATCCGTCGTCGCGCACCTGAATTTCGATTTCTGTTCGGTTGCTGATGAGTCGATTCTCGAGCCAGAGTGTGCCGCCGCGCGGCATGGCGTCGATGGCGTTCATGATCAAAGCAAGAAGGACCTGTTCAATCTGCGCCGGATCGCAAGCCACTAGCGGAAGATCTGGCGCAAGGTTCAGTTGTAATTCGACTCCGACTAAATCCAATTGATGGCGCACGAGAAGCAAGGCACGATCGATGATGACGTTGAGGTCGGTGGACTGGAGATTCATGGGGGCGGTTCGGGAGAGGCTGAGCAGGTTTTTAATCAGGTCGCCGCAGCGGCGGCTTTCGGACGCGATGAGTTCCAGGCATTGCATTGCCTCGTCGCGTTTTTCATGCTCGGATTGGCCCGTCGCGACCCATTTCCGCAGCAACTTGGCGTAGGTGAGAATTCCGGAGAGCGGGTTGTTGACCTCGTGCGCGACTACTGCCGCCATTTTTCCGAGGGACGCCATTTTTTCTACCTGCAAGACGTGATCGTGGGCGCGTTGGAGTTCCGTTGTCTTTTCTTCAACGCGAACTTCGAGTGTCTTTGTCCAATCGACGATCTCTTCGTTGGCGGCGCGCAACTGCAGGCTCATACCGTTAAAGGATTGGGCGAGGTCGCCCACTTCGTCGTCAGACGCAATCTCGATCTGATAACCCAGTTCGCCGCGGGAGAGATGTTTCGTGCCGTTCTTGAGCGCTTTGATTGGGAGATCAACCACTCGCCATACGAATAGCCAGGTCGAGAGCGCAACGATGATCAGTGCGGCCACGGTATAGGACATCATGCGCGCGCTGCTCACTTGGAGTTGCGCATCGGCTTTGGCTAGCGAAAGGTCGGTGTCTAGCACGCCTAAGACTTTTTGGCTGGCGGGATGAGCGTGGCAATTGGCATTCGAGCAACTTTGTTGATTTTCAATCGGGCTGATAATGCCCAGCACGCGCTGGCCGCCGGCGCTGCGATAAATACGAAAGCGATCGGGACGATTCAGGCGCGCCAGTGGCTGTGATTGGTTATGGCAGCCATAGCAAGCCTCGGCGTTCTTATCGAGAACGTGGCTGACTTCTTTCGGGTCGGTGGAATAACCGATCCGCCCCTCCTGGTCAAAGATGCGCACTTTGACCATGCCGGGCTCGTCTGCGATGGTTTTGATGGCGTGGTAGAGTCCTTCGCGATCGTTGTGCAGCATGTAGTAAGCGGTGCTGCGGGTAATCACGTTGCTCACGCGCTCAGCGCTCGCCAGCGTGGCCGCTTCGAGATCCTGGCGATGCAATCGGATGTTTAAATATCCAAGGAGCGCGAAGATTGCGACCATCACGGCGAGCAGCGAGGCAATTAACTTTGCACTAATGCTATGAATTAACCTCTTCGATCCGGAATTGTTCGATCCAGCCGGTTTGACGTAATTGCGACTTGATTCAGTCTCCGGCATGGGTTAACACCGGGCTGGCTAGTGCGCGTTCTATTTCCTCGTCTGTCGGAACCCGCGGCGCTGGATGCTCTTCGCCGAAAATCGGCAGGTACTTTACGGCTACTCCGAACAGCGCGAAGCCCATCGCAATGATCATCAGCGTGATAGAGAACTCGGTCCACTTGGGCACGTAGTGATGTCCCACGTAGGTTTCAAAACCAATCAGAGCGATATTGAGGCGGTTGGTGATGAAGCCGAGCACGGTTGAGATGGAGGCTAGATATAGGAGTTGCGGCGAGAGGCGGACTTTTTTGAAGCTGAGCATGGTGATGGGAATGACGAAGGTCAGAGTCAGTTCGAGCCACAGAAAATATGCTTCGTAGCTGGGCGTGATAATTTGCCGGAGCAGGCCGCGATGGAAATAATCTTCGAAGCGCAGCAGGGCGTTAACCCATAGCGCGACCAGTAACGCGCCGCCAAGAGTGACCAGGACGGGGAGTTCGAGTTGCCGTCCGAAGGCTTTCGCGCTTTGCGTGGATTCGAAGATGGTCATTGCTATACCGACGGCGATGGCCGATCCGAAGAAAAAGAACGGCAGCGCGGGCGAGTACCAGAACGGATGCAGTTTGCTCGGCATGATCAGATACAGCGACCCAAGCGAACTCTGGTGCAGAGTGGAGAGCAATATGCCCAATACGATTAGAACTGGGTAGATTTTGTTGATTAATTTGATCGGTGTTTTCCAGTTGAGGCGCTCGAAAACGATGGGCAGAAACTCGAAGAAAAGCACCGTCGTGTAGGTCATCACGCACATGCCGACCTCAAACATCACGGAGTGCGGATTCATGTAGATGAGCTGATGCCAGATATACCAGGGACGGCCCAGATCGAAGAGCAGACCGACGATGAACAGGACGTATCCGAGGAAGGCGGTGAGGACGGCGGGACGAACGACGGCGTGGAGGCGCTCGACGTTGAAGAGATAGACGGCGCCGACCATGCAGAAGCCGCCGGCCGCCAGCATTACTCCGCAGAGGCAATCGAAGCCGATCCACAAGCCCCAGGGAAATTGGTCGGTCATGTTTGAGACGGCGCCCAAGCCGCGGAAGTAACGGATAAATGTGGAGTAGAGGCCGAAGGCCATGATTACGAGGAAAACAACTCTCCAGAAAGTGAGTTTGATCTGCATCGCGCTTTTTGATAGGCGATTCATTACGCTCGTCATTTCGCACTCCCGTTTTTCTTTTCTTGTGCTTCTGCAGCTTCGGCGGCGGCCACTTCGTCGCGGCGGTGCGAAACCCAGTAAATGCCGCCCAGTGCTAGCGTCCACACGGGGATGAAGTCGGGAATTCGCTCCATCACGCGACCAGTGTATTCGGGCATTGGAGTGTCGCCGATTTTCACCGCATCTGGGTAACCGTAGGTTTCAGCTTTTACGCTGGAGAGAATGAGGACTGAGGTTCCGCCAACTTCGTTAAGACCGTAAATATAAGGATAGTAATTGGATGGATTTTGGCGGATGCGATCTTTGGCTTCCGCGATGAGATCGTCGCGGTCGCCGAACTTGGTGGCGCCGGTGGGACAGATTTCAGCACAGGCGGTCTGCTCGCCAACGGCGATGCGATCGGGACACATAATGCATTTGCGAACGCGGGGGTTGAGCGATTGCCACTCGTATTTCGGCTGGGCAAACACGCACGCGACCATGCAATAGCGGCAGCCGATGCACTTCCAAACGTCGTAGACGACTGGGCCGGCGCTGGTTTTGTGGAAGGCGCCGACGGGGCAGACGGAGGCGCAGGCCGGCTTTTCGCAGTGCATGCAGAGGCGACGCATGAACTTGTCGTCTTTGCTGAGGACGACGGTATATTTGTGCGCGGATTGCACAGGCTCGGCGGCGATCTTGTCGTCGTAGGGTAGCTTGTTCTGCTGTGCACAGGCGCTTTCGCATTGTTTGCAGCCGATACACATTGTGGCGTCGTAGAGCAAAGCCTTACTCATGGGATTGCCTTTCATTCTTTGCTACAGGTTCAACTTTCTTGTTTCCGCGGAACGCGGATTGCCATAGTTGGTCGGGCGCGGTGTTGGCGCGGAAGTGGCCTGGATGTGGGCTCGTTGAAAGACGGGAAAAAAATAAGGGGTCCGGAATTGAATGCGTCCGGACCCGATGAGGGAGAGCTGCCTTGGAGAGAAGGGGAAGAGGAATGATCTCCGGTGGCCGATGGAGGGGCCAGGACTCTGGGGTTTTCGCTAATCCGGAAATCTTCATACTAGACTCTCTCTCAGCAGCCATCGCTTGCGATTCGCGGAGGCGTGCGTCAACCTACTGGCCTCTTGAGGCGCAGGACGATGGCGGTTACTGCTTTCAGAGCTGAATAGCGACTACTTTTGCAAGCCGCGAATGTAGGTAACTACGGCTTTTGCATCGTCGGCGGACAGACCCTTTACGGAGCCGGGGTGCTTTGCGGTTTCGGTGATAGCGGTCGCGAGATCGCTATCTGACTTTTTCTTTGCGTCGTCGGAAACCAGGCTCGGAATCTTGGCAGCGGGTTTGCCGGTGGCGTCAGCGCCGTGGCAGGCCGCACACTTCGATTTGTAAATGGTCGCTCCGTCATCGGCTGCCCAGGATAGATTCGGGATCAGGATGAACAGGGTAACCGCGATGGTCATTACCAGCATCAACAGCTTCGTCGTCTTCATGATTTCGTTNNGTCCGCTAAGCTGTGTGCTGTTGCGAAAGTAGCCACCTTACAAATTCAAAGAGCCCTTAGTAACAAAACGCAGCGACCTAATCGCTGTCCTATTGAGAGTTTCAACGTGGAGGAGAATCGCATCAGTGACCAGCATCACCCTAAATCGTGACCCTGCCAGGCACAGTTACGAGCAACGTCACAAAGGTGCAAGATCACATGTGGCAGTGAGTGAAATCACTGCTGAAGGCGGGTTTACAACAATCAGAATGTAGTCTTACGCGAATCCATCGGGCTGGCTTACGGCCCCGATATGAGCCTGTTCATCGATGAACAGACGGCCGGCAGTCAGCGCTTTGCGATCAATTGCGAGGAGATCGAGTTTCTTAACCTTATCTTCGAGGACACTCAAAGCGGTGCCGGGAGCGAGACACTCAGTCTCTTCCAATAGTGCACCCATCATTACGATGTTGGCGGCTTTGTTAGAACCAAGCTTGTCGGCAATCTCGGAGGCGGGAATTGCAATCATGCGCGCTTCCGGCGCAATGAAATCGGCAGGAAAGCTGGCGCCGTTGTAAAGGATAGTTCCTCCACTTATTAGTTCGTGCGCAAACTTTCGGAGGGAAAATTCATTCATCGCGACGAGGACATCGGGATGCGAGACCAGGGGCGAGCCGATCCGCTCCTTAGCCAGGCAAACATGGCAGTGCGCGCTGCCGGAGCGCATCTCCGGGCCATAGGAGGGAAGCCAGCTAACTTCCAAACCTTCGCGCATTCCCATTTCTATAAGAAGTTGGCCTAGCAGCAGAATGCCCTGCCCTCCGAGCCCCGCGATTTTGATCTTCACATCTTTGAAGGGATGAGCATGTTTCAATTGTGAAGAAGCATCGCGGGTAATTGTCTTCGGTGTAATGCCAAGCACATCGGGCACGGAACGCTGCGGCGGTTCACTTTCGCTGCCCGCTGGAATTTCCAAGCGGCGGTCGCGAAAAATATTCAGCGGAAATGNNCGCTTCCACCGGATCTTTTCCCCAAATCGTTGGGCAGGGAGACAATATTTCGACAAACGAAAAGCCCGCACCATCGCGCTGGAACTCGATCGCTTTGCGGATCGCACGCCGCGCTTTCATGATGTTTTTGCTATCAGAGAGAGCCACGCGCTCGATGTATGCCGGCGCTTCAAGAGTAGCGAGGAGTTCTGCCATGTGAATGGGGAAGCCCTCGGTCGACGGCCGGCGCCCCCACGGAGAGGTTGTGCTCTTCTGCCCGACCAGNNATCTTTTCTCCGCGATTGGCGGCATGCACGATCTCTGCCGTGCCGATTGCCGCGAGGTCTCCGTCACCCTGATAGGAGATCACAATCTTTCCGGGACACGACCGTTTGATCGCAGTAGCGGCAGCCGGAGCGCGGCCATGCGCCACCTGCACATTGCCAACATCAAAATAGTAATAAGCAAATACCGAACATCCGACTGGGCTTACGAAAATTGTCTCGTCCTGCAGCCCCAAATCCTGCAATGTTTCCGCAATCAACTTGTGCGCGACACCGTGGCCGCAGCCGGGGCAATAATGTGTCTGGTGCTTCAGTTCCGACTTGCGTTCGTATAAATCAAAGAAGACGGATGACTTCGAATGGATCAGTTCGTATGCAGCGTCGTCCAGACGGGCTGTAGATACGTCGGAGTTAGTTTTCGTTTGAGTCTCCGAATCCACGACGCTGATAAGACTTTCCGCTGCCATTTTCCTTCTCCCCGGCGGAGCCGATGCCATCTCTATTTTTATCCCTAGGCCGTGACAGCCA